>NATF01000090.1 GCA_002085205.1 Candidatus Cloacimonas sp. 4484_275
CAAGAATTCCGCTTCGATTGTAAAGCCCGATATATTCGCCCTGATTATTCAATTTGAAATTAGCATGCAACGGACCTTCTTCGACTTCGTTGTCAGCCCAGACAATAAGATGACCGCCTGCCGGAATTTCCACTTGAGGGAATTGCCATTTATCCGGAGTTTGAGGATCGTCGGTAAGGAAAATTCCTTCCATATTTACAGCCACATCGTTGGCGTTGTAAATTTCGATCCAGTCGTCAAAATCTCCGTTTTCATCGCAAATAGTGGAACTATTATTTGCCATGAATTCATTGATGAATAATCCGCTTACCGGAGTTTGAATTTCATAATTGTTCAGTTGTTGGATGACGCTTTGAATTCGAGTGCTCAAAAATGATTTTAATCCGAAAATCGGATAATCATCGTAATAATAAATATCGTTGTTGAGATTTTCTTCAAAATCTTCATTGGAAAACATTTTCAAAGTATCGGCATAAACGGCGGGACGAATCAAATCTGCCAAATAATCTATGCGAGCGAAAAGTTCTTCCAACTGAAACGAATGTTCCACCACATAACGATAATCCATCAAATAAATATTTTTATAAGCGGGAACATCAAGAATCGGTTCGTATAAAGGTCTTTCGAAGCCGGAATTCCATAAAACGGAAAGATGGGTGATTTCTTCAAAACTCATACCATAGACACCGTTACCGAAAGCAAAATTGAAGTCCCAGGGAATATGAATAAATTTGTCCGTATCCGTTCTGTGATAAATGTAATAATTATGTCCGCCGCAAAAATAACTGTCCAAATTAACCAACAAATTGTTTATTGCTTGGAAAAACATATAATTATACATGTGAAAATTTCTGTCCAAAACTTCTTTCATTTCCTGAGATTCCGTGAAATTAAGAAGATGAATGAAATTTATCAGATCGCTCCAGTCGTTTTCTTCCTGATTGGTTTTTAATTCGTATTTATTGTAGTAATGATTCGGATTGGGACCGTTCCAGATTAAGTCGCCGGCAGGATCGCCTTTATAAAGATTTCCGTCTTCGCCGTTTCCAAAATGTTCTTTGATGAATTTCATGTTTACTTGTTCCACATTTGTGTATAATCCCCAATATTGACCGTTTAGATACACTTTGGCAAAATTTGCCCGCGAACTGGGAACATATTCGTTCAAAATATCGTAGGTGATTTTTTCTCTTAAAAAAGTCGGGTCAAAATATTCATTGCTGAGACTGAGTTTCGTTAAACCGTGAAATTTCTGATCTTCCACGAATTCGTTAAACTTGATTTTCAGCGGTTTTTTCATTCCGGGATAGTTCATAGATTTGTATCCTTTGAATCTGACGCCGACATTTTCGTAGATTTCACCGTTATATTCGAAAGTTGCGGAAAGATATTGTTGCGGATTGGTATTGTGCATTTCCATTAAAACTTCATAAAAATTGTCCATGGGAAAAGTAATATGAAATTCCAATATTTGAGAATCGTCAAAAATTTCGTCCGACGGATTGGCAAAGCAGTTGATTGAAAATAAAATAACAAAAATCGCAAATACGAATTTTTGTTGTTCCCCGAAAAATTTTCTCGTTTTCATTTTTTCCTCCCGATTCATTTTTCACGGGTAGAAGTTGCAACTTCGGTACCAGAGAGGAAAAATCGATTTTGCTTGTTCAAGTCGTGTTGTAATATCCTTAAAAATAAGAAGATAAATTATCTATGACGATGTTGAAAAATACTTAAAATTATGCTTAAAAAAATGGGTGCAAAAATTTTTGGGACAAAATTGGGACAGATAGAAGCTAATTTTGTCCCATTACTTCAAAATGCTATGATAAATTAATTTTATCCGTTATCGGTAAATTATAATTTGGCTATAATTCCCACAAAGGGATTTTCTATTTTTTCTTTTCCGATTGTTGTGGAATCGCCGTGACCGGGAAGAACAATTGTTTCGTCGGGCAGAATAAAAAGTTTTTCTAAAATGGATTTTTTTAACCCGTTCTGCCGATGCTTTCGCAAAAAAGAGTGTCTCCGCTAAAAAGTAAATTGTCGGTATGAAGACAAATTCCACCGGAAGTGTGACCGGGAGTGTGAATAACTTTTATTACTTCGTTTCCGATAATTATTTTATCACCGTCTTTTAAAAGAATATCGGCTTTTGGTGAAATAATATCTATTCCAAACGAATTACTGAGGTTCAAATAAGGATTTGAAAGCATTTCGGCATCGTTTTTGTGAATGCAGAGAGGAACTTTAAAATTTTGAAGAACAAATTCGTTTCCTCCGATATGATCGCCGTGTCCGTGTGTATTGACGACATATTTCAATTTCAGGTTTTTAAGCTCGTTTATCAGCGCCGGTGCCGGAAAAGCCGGATCAATGATAATGGCTTCCGAAGTTTTTTCGTCCCACACAAGATATGTGTTTGTTTCAAATTCCGGCAATATTCGTAAAATTTTATAATTCATATTAAATATTTCTCCGTTTGCGAAGCTTCCATTTTTGTGCAAATTATCTGTTTATGCAAATTGCCTAAATTTCCGTATCTGACGGGCATTTTATCGGAAGCTCTGTTTGCATAACGCAAAAGTATGGAACCGGCTAATTTTATTTCGTTTTCCGTTAAGTTATGTAAGGAATTGATAACTCCGAGGGGACCCGGAATTTCCGGAATGCGAAGTACCGTTTCCGTTGATACAAGGTTGGACAGAATATTATTTTCAATTTCATTTCTTCCGATTATCAACTTGGCGGAAGGAGAAATGCGAAAGTGTCTGCCTGTTTTCAAGAAATCGAGAAAACGGATTTTGAGCATTTCGAATTTCATTAAATCGGCGAGCCTTTCCGAAAAACTTTTATCCGTTAAAAGACAACCGCCGCCGGGATTTTGGTAGGTTTTGATTCCGAATTCTTCCGCGAGTTGCATTTGCCGATAACGACCGCGTCCCGAAATATCGAGCATATCTTCTTTCTTTACCCAACCTTCGCGAATCGGCAAAGTATCGGGAAGCAATTTTTGGCTGAGAGGTCTTACGATTACAATTTTTGGCTGAGAGGTCTTACGATTAGATCTTTGACGGAACTTAATTTGGCGACGGAATTTAGAGCGTCTTTTCTTTGCGACATTGGTCTCTGACCCACAACTTCGCCGGAAATAAGAAAATCGATTTGGTCCGTGATGTCATGGACGAACAGCTCAAAACCGATTTCTTTCGCCGCTTTCAAAGCATTTGTCGGTTCGAAAAAAGGCGTTCGGAAAAATATCGGAATAACTTCATAACCGAGTTTGTCCATCCACAGCACACTAAGCATGCTGTCCAAACCACCGGAAAAAAGAGCGAAACATTTATAATTTTTTTTCATTTTTTGAACATTTGAGGCATTTTTGTTTTTTCTTCATCATCGGCGGAATGTCTGTGTTGCACAATTAAGAAATCCCCTTCTTTCTTTGCATTTTTCGGAAATTTCAATTCTTCATTATCCGGAATAATAATCGGAGCAATTACGCCAATTTTTAGAGACGGATTTAACAAAGCCAATTTTTGCGCCGTTCCCAAATGCGAATTACTGTGGAAATCGCCGTTAAAATGAATAACTTTTGTCTGAGAATGATTTTTCAAATATTCGTTTATGGATTCCGCCATCGTATCATCTTTGATGCATTGAGCCGCATAAAAGTTTTGCAGCATATTTTTTTTGGTTTCCGGCAATTCGCCTTTGATTCCCATATTGGATTTCATGGTTTCAAAAAACCTTTTTTTGTATTCGTCATCAAGAACGACCAATTTCTCAGCGAAATATTTCCGTTCCGATTCCGGCAGTTTTTTCAGTTTTTCGTATCCTTGTTTATTGAGCATTGCGGCGTATCTTCTGGGAATATTTGCCGCCAAAACCGGTAAATTGTGTTCTTTGGCAAATTCGATTATCGGTCTGTAATCCGTTTTGTAATTCGGCCAAGGTCTGGAATTTGCCAAAAATTCTTTCTCGGAAATTTCTCCCATAAGGTATCGGTCAAGAAAGGGTTGAACATCGCGTTCAAACATTTCCAAAGAAATAAGCAGGTTGTTATTCTTTTCGTAAAGGAAAGGAAGAATTTCCGCTTCCAATTTATGAATTAAAACATCATCGTGTAATTCTCCGAAAAAGATAACATCATAGTTTTGCAATTTTTCCGAAAGTTCATCTAAAGTTAATCGACTCCCTGTTTCGGAATCGAAAATCAAATATTCCATATTGTCATTTCCTCTTAAAATCGTAATTATATTCAGAATAATCAAAATAATTATAATTTTTTTCATAATTTTTCCTTTCTAATTTTTTGAAATGAGATGAGAAACGAGACACCTGTTTTACTGTCAATAAATTTGGTTTTTTGTCTTTGAAATTGCAATATTTGTTATTTGATAAAAAGTAATTTCTCGGTTGCTACCGCTTTGTTATTTAATTTAAGTTCATACAAATAGATACCGGCAGAAACTTTTTTACCGAAATCGTCTGTTCCGTTCCAAGTAATTGAAAATTGAGAATTGGGAATTGAAAATTGAGAGTGATTTCCTTCGACTTCGCTCAGGATGACAAACTCTTTAATTTTCTGTCCTTTAATGTTGTAAATTGAAATTGTATTTTGTTCGTTTTGCCGGTGTTGTTCGCTATTCAATTCAAATGAAATCGTGGTGAAATTACGGAACGGATTCGGGTAGTTTCGAAGTAAAATCGGTTGCGATTCAATTTCGTTATTTTCGACGGAAGTCGTGGAATCGGAAACAATTATGTCGTCCAACATCAGATAATATTGGTCGGAGCATTCGCAATGTTCCCAAGCGATGTAAATTTTTTCGTTCACATAATCGGAAAGATATAGTTTTCTCATTTGCCAATCGTCCGGTTGCAAAGTTTCTTCAAAAATCGTATCCGTAAAATAATCCGGTTCCAAAGCGGTAGAGTCGGTAACCGCTATTTTCAATTTGTAATGCTCGGCATAAAAATAATCGTTGAAGGGCTTTACCCAAAATTGCACATAAAAGTTTTCATTACCGACAAGAATTTGCGGAGTAATCAAGTAATTGTCCGGATACACAACTCCGATTCCGTCAATATACGAACCGGAACGAACACAGGAATTATCATTGTGTCCGTCTTCATCATAAAATTCCCAACCGAAAGAATCTCCGTCCGCATCGAGTTCCGTCCAATTTTCGGGAATTCCTTGAAAAAAATCTTCGTTGATAGTGTCTTGAGATTCTTCCTGAACGGAAATCCAAAGATTGATTAGATAATCGCCGTAAGATTCTCCCGGATCAACAATCGAGTTGTCGGAAAGATCTATCATATAAGAGGCATTATTCAAAACGGCATCAAAATCAAAATCGGGATAAGCATCGTTCGGATCGTTGCTTAGAGGTTCAAGAAAAATTCCCACTTGCGAAGGCGCCGGAATCTCTCCGAGTTCAATTCCCGTTTCCCAACTGTCATTGACCGTAGTGGAAAGATTTTCAATAACGCTAATTGTTTCGTGAGAACTCCAATTTATTATGTGAATGTTGTAATTATGAGGACCCATTACTCCGTAAGAGGAATGGTGAAAATCAATTCTTTCCAAAACGGGATTTTCATATTCATTCAGATTAAAAACCGTTCCGTAAGCGTAATCGAAAATTTCATAAAAAGAACCGGCGGGAATTCCGTCGTGATAAAAAATTTCAATTTCTTCATCTCTCGGATGAAATGTTGTTTCCGGCAACGAGTAATTATTTATCTTTTTCAGAATACCGTAATTATTGGAAAAGAATAAAAATATCGAAATTAAAAACATTATTTTTTTCATTAATTCCTCCCGACGCATTTCAAGAAAATTTTCAATTCCCTTTTATCAGTCAAGGAAATTTCGGAAATAATTTTCAAAGACAAGGTTTTTTCGGAGTTTGTTTTTTGGCGTGAAAAAATTTGACGAAAAAAGTCGATTTTAAATAAATGCCATTTTGAGGTAAATGAAATGAATATAATAAATAACAAAACCGGTTGGATTGAGGTTATTTGCGGATGTATGTTTAGTGGCAAGACGGAAGAACTCATTCGCCGAGTTCATCGCACCGAGTTTGCCAAACAGAAAAGTCAGGTGTTCAAACCGAAAATAGATGATCGGTATGATGAAGAACACCTTCGCAAAAAGTGGAAACGGCTTCCGAAATCTTAAAGATACGGATGTTGTGGCAATTGATGAAGTTCAGTTTTTCGGCGACGAAATAATCGATGTTTGCAATAAACTTGCCGATATGGGCAAACGAGTAATTGTTGCCGGACTTGATCAGGATTTTCGCGGAAAACCTTTTGGTCCGATGCCACAACTTTTGGCGATTGCGGAATATGTGACAAAATTGCAGGCAATTTGCGTAAAATGCGGAAATCCCGCCAGCCGAACCCAACGATTAATCAAAGATAAAGATACCGTGATTGTGGGAGCAAAAGATATTTACGAAGCTCGCTGTAGAAATTGTCATGAGGTTTATGAATAATGTCTTATTTTCAATTTATTATTATCAAACTTTTAAATGTGTATTCCGTTCTCATAATTCTCAGAGCGGTCATTTCCTGGTTTTCGCCCGATCCGTATAATCCGCTTTATCACTTGCTTATTCGTCTCACGGAACCGGTTTTGGGAAGAATCCGACGATTATTACCGACTTCCGGAATTGACTTTTCTCCTTTTATTGCCTTGATTTTGATCGAACTTATAGCAAATTTAATTAGGTGAAGTTAACCGCTCCGTCTCATCAAGGTAGACTGATTTTGGGAAAAATTAATGGAAAAAATATTGTCGTCATGCAAGGACGATTTCATTTTTACGAAGGCTATTCGATGTCGGAAGTTACATTTCCGATAAGAGTTTTCAAAGCTCTGGGAGTTAGCACTCTCATCGTAACTAACGCCGCCGGCAGCCTGAATGAAAATTTGCAACCGGGAGATATTGTGCTCATTAAAGATCACATCAATTTGATGGGTACTAATCCGCTGATCGGGAAAAATTACAAAGAGTTGGGAGAAAGATTTCCCAGCATGAATGAACCTTATAGTGCCGCATTAAGGGAACTTTCCCGTCAGATTGCTTTCCAAAATGCTTTCTCTCTTCAGGAAGGTGTTTATGCCGCTGTTACGGGACCGAGTTTGGAAACCAAATCGGAATGTTTGATGATGCAAAAATTGGGAGCTGATTTGGTGGGAATGTCCACGGTTCCGGAAGTTATAGTGGCGATTCATAGCAAAATAGAAGTTTTGGGAATTTCGGTGGTCACAAATTTAAGCAATATTTTTCATTCACAAGCTCACAGTCAGGAAGAAATTCGTGAAAATGCCGATAAAGCCCGCGAAAAAATGGAAATCTTGATTCTTAATATTATAAAAATAATATAGAAAGGAAGTATATTATGTCTGCGAGAAGATTAACGGATAAAGAATTGGCAAAATATGAAAAAATTTTGTTAAAAGAAAAAGAAGAAACCCTGAAAATTTTGCAGAAAATCGATGATATTCAGAAAAAAGGTTCCAAAAACAGAACCGGCGATTCATCTTCGTATTCGTTGCATCAAGCGGATTTGGGAACCGACACGGACGAATCGGAAAAAAGAGTGTTTTATCTCAATCGGCAAAATGACAAACTTAAAAAAATAATCGAAGCACTCAAACGAATTTACGATAAAACTTACGGTCTCTGCGAAATCTGCGGCGAAAGAATATCTCATAAACGCTTGGAAATTGTTCCTTACGCAAAATTTTGTATCGATTGCAAAGCCAAGGAAGAAAAAAATAACAGAAGATATAGATAATGAACAAATTTATTCCGTTTTGGTGGATTTCCGTGTTGGTTATTTTTTTGGACCAAGTTTCAAAGTACATTGTGAGAAATATTATTGATTTCGGTTCGACAAATATTATCAAAATAACCGAGAATTTTTTTTGGCTTACTCATGTTCAAAATACCGGCGCCGCTTTCAGCCTTTCTTTTGGAAATATAATCATCAATAAAATATTTTTTATAATATTCACCGTGGTTGCCGTAGTTCTGATTGTGCTTGTAAGCAGAAAATCGAAATCCCAAGTGGAAAAATTTGCTTTTGCTCTTATTTTGGGAGGAGCAATCGGAAATTTGATAGACAGAATTGTTTTGGGAAGCGTTACGGATTTCATTTGGTGGGATTTTCCCGATTTTGTTATGCAGAGATGGCCGGTTTTTAATATCGCAGATAGTTCAATTGTAATAGCTCTTACAATTCTGATCGTTTATACTTTATTTTTCAATAAAAAAAAATTGGAGGAGAAATGAAAAAAAGATACTATTTCATCTTGACTTTGCTTCTGTTTTCGACCCTGCTCTCCGCTCAAACGGAAGATTTGTTTTTCTCGGAATATTTGGAAGGTTCCGGAAATAACAAAGCTTTGGAAATTTATAACGGAACAGGTGCGGATATAGATTTATCTAATTATATTATCAAAAGTACTTACAACGGAAACGACTGGGGAGAAAATTTTTATACTTTCCCGGAAGGTGCAATTATCGCAAACGGCGATGTTTGGGTTGTGGCAAATGAAGATGCTAACGAAACGATCCTGAACCAAGCCGATGATGTGTTGGCGTATAATGCCGGCGGTTATGTGGTTTCCTTTAACGGAAACGATGCCAGAGGCTTGTTTAAGTTGGACGGCGAAAATGAGATTTTGATTGATATTATCGGAGTGCC
>NATF01000004.1 GCA_002085205.1 Candidatus Cloacimonas sp. 4484_275
ACATTTTAAATTATGTTACTTTCTGTCATCCTGAGCGGAGTCGAAGGATGAACCGACTATTTACCTTATTGTATCCTTCGACTCCGCTCAGGATGACAATTTCACACTATAAATGACTTCTAAAATCCCCAATTATGCAGAACTCATTTTCAATAATTTCATAACTTCTTCAGCCGTTTTTTTTCGCAAGGCTTTTTCCGCAAGTTTTTTCAGTTCTTTTATTTCGGAATTTATTACAATTTCTTTAATTTTAAGAATTCTGGACGGCGTCATGCTGAGTTCGTCAACTTCCAATCCCAAGAGCAGTTTCACCAAATTTTCGTCGGAAGCCATTTCGCCGCAAACAGCGACTTTTTTTCCTTTCGCGTGTGCGTTTTCCACCGTTTGCCTGATGAGTCTCAAAACCGCGGGATGAGCGGTTTGATAATAATCGCTTATCGTTTCGTTGTCTCTATCCGCCGCCAAAGTATATTGAACCAAATCGTTGGTGCCGATACTAAGAAAATCACATTCTTCCGCCAATTCGGAAGACATAATAACCGCCGAGGGAATTTCTATCATCGCTCCGATTTGGATATTTTCGTTAAATTCAAGATTTTCTTTTTTCAATTCCGCGATACATTTCGAAATTATTTCTTTTGCTTTTATAATCTCACCTACGCAAGATATCATTGGAAACATAATTTTCAAGTTTCCGCTGAGATTTGCCCGCAATATGGCTCGAATTTGAGTTCTGAAAATTTCTTTATGTAAAAAAGAAATCCTGATTCCGCGCAAACCTAAATTCGGATTTAATTCCCGACCGACATTCAAAATCGAGGAAAGTTTGTCTCCGCCCACATCGATTGTCCTGATAATTGCCGGAAAAGGTAATTTTTCCGCCGAGCCAGAAAATCCGCTTTTTTCTTCTCATATTCCGACAAGATGTTCTGCGAAGGATTAATGATAACATCGCCGGTGGCGCCGTTCAAAATTATTTTATCATTGTTTTTTACTTTTTGCAAAAGCGAATGAACTCCCGCAACCATCGGCAAATTCAAGGAACGAGCAATGATGGCGCTGTGTGAATTCCGGCTGCCGGTTTCCGTGCAAATTCCCGCGACTTTTCGTTCCAACGCTTTCATAACTTCGGAAGGAGAAATCGCAGTCATTATGATAATTTCGTCCTTTTTCACGCTTTTCAAAATATCGGAAGAGCTGTTTGTGATGTGTTTTAAAAATCGATTGGAAACATCCTCGTAATCGCTGATGCGTTCCGCAAGATATTCGTTTTTCATATTTTTGAAAATCTTTTTCAGTTGAGCAAAATGAGTAGTTATCGCTTGTTCCAAACTGAGCAATTCTTCTTTAATTAAAATCGTAATATTTTTATGAAATTCCGGATCTTCCAAAATCATTTTGTGAGAAAGCAAAATGTCTTTATTTTCCTTGGAAAACGAATATTTTTTGATGAGCGTATCTATTTCATTAACAAGGAATTGTACTCCATCTTCAAATCTTTTCAGCTCGTCTTTCACTTCGGAATCGGAAATTTTCTTTCTTTCAAAGGTAATTTTTCCTTCCGAAACCACTCTGGAATTTCCGATGGCAATTCCTTCGGAAACGGCAATTCCGCGAAGTTTTAACATTTTGCTCATTTTTTCATTCCTCTCCGAATTTGGAAGCAAAAAGTTCCACGATATCGTTCATCAAATATTCTTCGTCCACTCCGTCCGCAATCAATTCCAGTTCCGAACCGTACTCCGCCGCCAAAGTCATCACTCCCATAATGCTTTTTCCGTTAATTTCGGCTCCGTCCTTTTTGATAATGAATTTCGAGCGGTATTTCATGGCGGTTTTCACGATCATCGTCGCCGGTCTGGCGTGCATTCCGAGTTTATTCACAACTTTAACTTTTCTTCTAATCATTTAATCGGTCTTTCGTTTATTCTTTGTCGTCAACTATCATGCTTCGATGTTGCGCTTTTTTTTGCAAACTTTCATTCAATTTTTTGGTAAACTCTTTGGCGGCATGGTATCCGTAAGTTTTCAATATATGATTCATTGCCACAACTTCGATGATGATGGACATGTTTTTACCGGGGGAAACCGGAAGATAAATAACGGGAAGTTTCACTTCCAGAATTTCGTTGAAATTGCCTTCCAAACCGATTCTGTCGTAATCCATATTATCTTGCCACGGCATTAATTCCACCTGAACATCCACTCTTTTTTGAATCCTGACGGCTTGGATTCCGAACATTTTCTCAATATCGATTATTCCGATGCCGCGAATTTCCATATAATTTCCGAAATCGTTAGCCGAACTTCCGATTAGGACATCATCATTGAAAACGATTTTCACAACATCGTCGGTAATCAAACGGTGTCCGCGTTCCACCAATTCCAAAGCACATTCGCTTTTCCCGATTCCGCTCTTTCCCGTGAGAAGAATGCCGACTCCGAAAACATCGACCAAAGTTCCGTGAATGGTTTTCGTGGGAGCGAAATAAGCACCCAAATACTTTCGCAAACTATGAAACAATTTGTCGGTTATCATGTGCGAGCTTAAAATGGCGATATTCATTTCATCGGCAAGATACTCCATTTGTTGCGGAACGGAAAGCCCTTTTGAGATAATGATGCAAGGAATGTCATAATGAAATATTTCGCTGGTTCGGTCGTATAATTCGTCCGGTTTCATGGAATTCAAAAAATTTATTTCGGTTTCACCTAAAATCTGAATTCTACGATAAGAAAATCTATCCAAATAACCGGCAAAAGCTAATCCGGGTTTGTTCAAATACGGACTCGTGATTTTGTTTTCAAGCGTTTTGGGATTTGTTATCAAAGACAAAGAAAAATCTTTTTTCTTGGAATGATAAAAATCTTTTACAGAGAGTTCTTTCATAATATTGTCCCGAAAAACCTGCCGGAATTATTCCGGCAGGTTTTATTGTATTTTTTTAAGGTTCCAGCAATTTAAAATGATCTTCGTCTTTTTTTACCAGAACATTTATTCTATCCGTTTCCCCGTTTTTAAAGATGAGATAGGGATCGGTGGATTCTTCAAATTTGTCGATTGCTTCCTGAACCGTCATCACTTCGGCGGTAATTCTTTTTGTCTTGATTCTTTTTCTCGGTTTTTCTCTTTCTATAAGATTGGCGTAAACAAACGAGGTATTATCCTTCAAACCCTTTTTCTTACTATAATCGGTCCACTTGCCTTTCAATTTCTTGATTTGATTTTCCATTTTTTCGACCGCTTCATCGATTGCCAAATACATATCTTGTTCGCTGGCTTCGCTTTTGAAATTATTTTTGGGAACATGGAGAATCATTTCCACGGAATTTCTTCCGCCTTCCAAAGTTAAAATGAAATGAACATTGATAATTTGTTCAAAATACTTTTGAAGCTTGGTGCAAGATTCTTCGATGTAATCCCGGATTGCGTTTGTTAAATCGAAATGTCTGGCGGTAATTGTAATTTGCATAATTATCTCCTTTCTTTAAATAATTTTCTTGCTCTCTCCGCATGGTAAGAACTTCTCACGAGCGGAGCGGATTCCACAATTTTGAAACCCATCTTTTCTCCGACCAATCCGTAGTATTTGAAAATTTCCGGATGAACATATTCGACCACCGGATGATGTTTCAAAGACGGCTGCATATATTGACCGATTGTAAGAATATCCACTCCCACCTTGATTAAATCTTCCATTAGGGAGAGAACTTCATCTTTTTTTTCTCCCAAACCGAGCATCAATCCGCTTTTGGTAATCAAATTTTTGTTTAACTTCCGTGATGTTTCCAGAATTTTGAGAGAACGTTGATAGTTTGCCAAAGGACGAACTTCAGGATATAATCTCGGAACGGTTTCGACATTATGGTTCAAAATATCCGGCGCGGCTTTGATTATTTTCTCAAGCTGCTCCGAATCCCCTTTTAAATCCGAAATTAAAACTTCTGTGGAAACATCCGAATCACAAATTTCCCTGATTTTATTTAAAGTCTTCACAAACTGGGAAGCGCCGCCGTCCGGCAAATCATCTCTGGTTACGGTCGTAATGACAATATGTTTCAAGTTCAGCTTTTTAGCAAGCTTGGCAATTGATTCCGGTTCTTGCGGGTCGGGTGGTAACAGCTTGTTACGACCTTTTTCGACTGCACAAAAGGTGCAATTTCGAGTGCAAACTTCTCCCAAAATCATAAATGTTGCGGTCCCGCGTTCAAAACATTCTCCCTGATTCGGACATTTCGCGCTTTCGCAAACCGTGTGAAGATTGTATTCCCGTAAATATTTGATTATAGATTGAGCTTTAGTAGCACCGAGTTTTTTTGATTTTAACCATTCCGGTTTTCTTAAATAATTATTCATACAATTTTCTTAATCTTAGATTTTATGAATTGCCAGTTTTTCCAAATCCTCAATTGCTTCCATCGTGCTTTCCGAAAGAGTCGGATGAGCAAAGACGATGTTTTTCACATTTTCAATCGTGGATTCGGTTCCGATTAAAATTGCTCCTTGAGCTATAAGTTCCGTTGCCTGCGGACCGATGATGTGCATTCCGATAATCTTTTGAGATTTCTTTTCCGCAATAACTTTTACGAATCCGAATGTTTCTCCCAAACCGAGAGCTTTTCCGTTGGCGGAAAACGGAAATTTTCCGACAATAATTTCATCAAACAGCTCTTTTGCCTCAACTTCCGTGAGTCCCACCGAACCGATTTCGGGATTCGTGAAAGTGCAGCGAGGAATATTTTCATATTTAATTTGCGAAATTTGATGATGTTTATTGTTCAGACGATTATCCAGCTCATCGGCAACCGACAAACCCTGTTTGCTGGCTGTGTGAGCAAGCATCATTTTTCCGGTGATATCTCCAATGGCAAAGACATTTTTTATCGAAGTTTCAAACTTGTCGTTCACCTTCACAAAACCCTTATCAGTCCAATCCAATTCTTCAAATTGAAAAGAATGATGGGGAATTCTGCCGACGCTTAACAAAATTTTATCGGCATCCAATTCTTTGCCGTTATTGAGTCGAATTTTTATCCCGTCGGAAGTAATTTCATAATTTTCCACATAACTTTTTAAATGTAATTTAATGCCGGCTTTTTTCAGCGCCATTGCCAGCCTTTTGGAAATCTCTTCGTCTTCGTTAAAAATCAATTTCGGCAGAAACTCCACAATCTGAACTTCCGTTCCCAATTGATTAAAAATCGAGGCAAATTCGCAACCTATCACGCCGCCGCCGACAACGACAAGTCTTTTGGGAATTTCGGTAATTTGCAAAATGTCTCGGGACGAAAGAATATTTTTACCGTCGAATTTCAAATCCGGAAGTTCTTTCGGTAACGAGCCGGTAGCTAAAATCACATAATTCGCATAATAGGTGTCGGTTAAAGTTTTAATTTCGAATACATCGCCGTTTTTAACAATGGATTTCACTTCTTCGTTTATCAATGGAATTTTTCTCTTTTTAAAAATAAATTCAACACCTGAAACAAGTTTATTTACGACTTCGTTTTTTCTTTCGAAGATTTTCCGATAATCTATTTTTAAATCGTCGATGGTAATTCCGAATTTGCCGGCATCTTTGAATTCCGAAATCAGATCGGCATTTTTCACGAGCGCTTTTGTGGGAATGCAACCGTGATTTAGGCAAACTCCGCCGAGTCTTTCTTTTTCAAAAACGACCACATCAATTTCGTACTGTTTCAATCGGATAGCGGCAACATAACCGCCGGGACCACCACCGATAACAGCCACGGAATATTTATTCATTATTTTACTCCATAATTAAATTATTCTTTTTTTCGCAAATGGCTATTTAAAATTCCCATCGCTTTCCGATATTTTGCCACAACTCTTCGGGAAACATTTATTCCCTGCTCTTTCAATTTATCGGCAATATCCTGATCGCTGAGAGGATTTTTTTTATCTTCCGATTCTATCATTCTTCGCATTATTTTCTCCACATTTTGGCGGGAAATCGAATTATAATTATCGTCTTTCCCAGCCGTGCTCGTGAAAAAATCTTTCAAACACATAACTCCAAACGGAGTATCGGCGTATTTGTTACGAACAACTCGCGAAATTGTGGATTCGTTCACATGAAGTTCTTCCGCAATCACGGAATAAGTGAGCGGTTTGAGCACTCCGCTGTTTTCATAAAAAAATTCCACCTGATTTCTAATGATGGCTTTGGTTACTCGTTCCAAAGTCCTCCCGCGCAAATAAATGGATTTTATCAAAAACTTGGCGGAATTTACTTTATCGCGCACATAAGAAATCGCTTCTTTATCCGTTTTTACTTTCTGAAGAATTTTTTTATATTTGCGACTCAAACGAATTCTGGGAATATAATAATCGTTACTAATAACTTCATAATCATTCCCCACTTTTTTGATTATAACATCCGGCGCGATATAATTTGTTTGACTTTTTTGCAGTCTTAGACCGGGTTTCGGATCAAGTTTGGCGATTTGGTTTTTCCACGAAAGCATCGTATTAAGCGTAACTTCATATTTAGCCGCCAGCTTTTTATATCGTTTGTGAATAAGATCCTCAAAATCGTTTTGAATAATTTTTTTGATATTGGGATTGAATTTTTCTTCGTCAATCTGTGCAAGCAGACATTCTTTGATGTTTCTGGCGGTTATTCCTTTTGGTTCCAAATGCATAACCATTTGATGAATTTCTTCCGCTCTTTCCGGAGTTAAGTGATATTGCTCGGCGGTTTTATCAAAATCAAAATCCTCGGAAAGAAAACCGTAGTCATTTATTCCATCAACCAAATCTTTGGCAAACTCCTCTTCGTTTTGCGATAATCCCAGCTTTTCCACGGCAAAATAAAACTCTTTCATGTTGTCTTCTTCGGCTTTGATAATTTGTTCGTAATTAGGAAGTTCTTCCGGCCTGATTTTGTGAGAAAATTCTTCGTACTGTTCGTTCCAAGAATCAAGAATTTCGCTGAGTTCTTCGGTTTCTTTCAAAGTGCGCTGCAATTCTTCGTCATCTTCGTTTTCGGTAACTTGTTCCACAGCGTCGTTTTCGATTTCCTCGTTTTGCTCTTCGTCTTCTTTCACTTCCGCCAGTTCCAACATCGGATTTGTTTCCAATTCCTGTTTCAATTGAGTTTCCAATTCCAACAAAGGCAATGCCAACATTTCCAAAGATTGCAGCATTTTCGGTTTCAAAAGAAGATTCTGCGTTTGTTTATAAAGAAGAGTTTGTTTCAATTTATTCATCTTTCCTCTCCAAAAGGATTAATAAATCGTTCTCCCAGATAAACTTCACGGGCTTTTTCATCGTTCACGAGCTCTCGTGAAGTTCCGGAAAATAAAATTTCACCGTTGAAAATTATGTATGCTCTTTCCGTTATCTTCAATGTTTCCAGAACATTGTGATCGGTAATCAGAATACCGATCTTTTTTTCTTTTAATTTTTGAATTATGTCCTGAATGTCGGCGACAGCCAAAGGATCAACTCCGGCAAAAGGTTCATCCATCAGCATAAAAGACGGATTCGTTACCAACGAACGAGTAATTTCCAACTTTCTACGCTCTCCGCCGGACAGAGTGTATGCTTTTTGTTTGGCAAGCGGAGTTAAATTTAGTTCCGCCAAAAATCCTTCCAATTTCTTTTTTCGTTCCTTTTTGGAATATTTCATTGTCTCCAAAATCGCTAAAATATTCTCTTCCACGGTTAATTTGTGAAAAATAGAAGGTTCTTGAGCCAAATAGCCGATTCCCATCTGAGCTCTTTTGTACATCGGCAAACGGGAAATATCGCGTTCGTTGAAAAAAACATTTCCCGAATTTGCCTTGATGATTCCCAGAATCATATAAAAAGTAGTTGATTTTCCGGCTCCGTTCGGACCGAGAATTCCGACAACTTCTCCCTGCTGAACAGAAATACTCACCTTGTTGACAACTATCTTTTTTCCGTAAATCTTCACCAAATTTTTCGTTTCGATTCTATTCATAATCCATGTAAATATTTAAAAAAATAATTTTATTTGTCAATCGATTTGTTGCTTTATTTTTTCAGAGATTTATCGGTTGGAATAAAATATGCTTTTAACTGCCGATATTTGTTAGAGTTGTGATTCTTGAAAAAGAGGAATGGATTCTTCTTTCAATAATTTCGCGACAATTGTCGCAAATCATAAAGTTGTCATCTTTTGACGGTTTCGTAAAAAGTCGTTTCAAACTTGAAAATATCATCTTGAGCGGAGACGAAAGATACAACGAAGTAAGCAGTTACGAAATTCTTCGACTACGCTCAGAATGAGAATCTCGGACTTTTTACGAGTCCGTCATTTTTTGAAAAACTTATATTTGCCGGAAACCTTTTTCTTGATGGCGATAGTTTCTAATTTTCCTTCCGTATCCAAAGTAATTATCAATTTGTCTCCGTCGGCTTTGTTTATCAAAAAATCTTTTTTCTCCGATTTTTCTTGTCTGTAAAACGATTTCACATTAAACTCCGCTCTGCATTCGGATAATTTCCCGTCGGAAAAATAAAATTTCATTAAATCCGCCGTTACCCAATTTTTCATTGTTTCTTCCGATTCCGTTTTGAAATCCACTCGACAGGAATCCGTTAATTGAGCGAATATTATTTTTTTATCGCGAAACTTCAATTGAAACTCTTCGGCGGAAGCGCGGGCAAGCTCCGAGCGAAAAACCGGTTTTCCCTGAAATATGGCTTTTTCTTCATTCTCAAAGTAAAGAAGGAAATCGCTGTTGATTTTGAATTCGGTTGATTTTGTCTCCACATTAAACGAAGCCGTTATTTTCTTAAAATCATTGAAATATTCTATTTTTTCCGCCGAAATTGCCAACGAATCTTCTCCTTCGACAGAGACAACGGGATTTTTGATTAAATAACCGTAACCCGCGGCGATGTCATAATTCAAATAACCGCATTTCCCTCTGAATTTTTCTTTTTGGTCAAAAGCACGAACATCATCAATTGCCACAAATTTTCTCTCGTCTCGGTAGTATTCGGCTCTTTCCGATTCAAATGTTCTGAAGGTAGAATCGCTGTGAACTTCCTTCACAAACACATTGCCGTTCAGAAAAATCTCTTCTCGCAAACGGTAATAATCCACTCTGTCGGCAAAAAGCGATAAAGTATCGTCAAAAACCTTCACATTTCCAAACAAACTGGAAATTTTTTTCTTTTCGTAAATTCGAGCAAAATCGGAAAAGAATTCCGTTTCCCCGTAGAAAAAATGTACATTTCCGCTTAAGTGAGTCACATATTCGTTATCGACTTTGGTAGCAATCAAAGAATCGGCATTAACGAGCCGATACGGACGCAATTCTTTTTCTTTTGCCAAAAGAGAGATGAACAAAATCAGCAGAAAACTACCAATCAATCTCTTTTTCATTTACCTTTCCTTCTGCGGAAACTTTGAGCATTTTGATATTGTTCAGGTTTATATCGGTTTTCATTTCGCTGCCGCGAATGATATTATCGGTTCGTTCCAAGATTACGCCGTTTTTGGCAAAAATCTCGTCGGTATTTCGATTCCAAATAAGATAGGGAGTTTTCAAAACTCCATTTTCGCTTTTCACGATTACATTTCCTTTTCCGACAAGAATATTCTCCGTTTCGTTCATTTCCGCCTGATTACAAGAAATCGTTGATTTTACGCTGCCGTCGATATTAAAAGTTTTGATAAAAACGGAATCCGCCACCGTGAGCTTTTTCTTTCTGAATTTTTCGATGTGAACGGCGGTTAATTCATATTCAATATTGTTTTTGTCGGTGGAAATAACCGTAACGGAATCGGCTATTTCATCGGGCAAATTCGGGCTTGCTTTTCCGATTTGTTTTTCCGTTTGCGAATTGCACGCAAATAAAATTACCCCAAAGGAAACTTTAATGATTTTCCAAAAATTCGATAAAATCGGCAAGAACCTTTTCATAAATTCCCTGTTTTTTCAAGATAAATTCGATAAATTCGCGCACCGCTCCGTCACCGCCTTTTCGAGAAGAAACAAAATCCGCTTTTTCTTTGAAATCCGGCATCACATCAGTCGGAACAGCCGTTACGGCAACTTTTTTCATTACCGGAAAATCGTTCCAATCATCGCCCATATAAGCCACATTTTTCCAATTTAAATTCAATTTCTTTATAATTTCGGAAGCAATTTTCAGTTTGTTCTTCACTCCCTGAAAAACCATTTTTATTCCCAAATCTTCGGCTCTTTTATCCAAAGTTTCGGATTTTTTGCCGGAAATAACGGCGATTTCAATTCCCGCAAACGGCAACAGTTTTATTCCCAAACCGTCTTTTGCGGAAAAATTCCTGATTTCGATGCGATTATCGTTTCTTTTGCGGAAAAATTCCTGATTTCGATGCGATTATCGTTATAAATGATTTTTCCGTCTGTAAGAACTCCGTCGCAATCTAAAATTAAAAGTTTAATTTTTTTGAAATCCGTCATAACAATTCCTTATATTTATTATTTTCGTAAAAAAACCGTTCAAATATTTTCAAAACAAACTTAAACAGC
>NATF01000091.1 GCA_002085205.1 Candidatus Cloacimonas sp. 4484_275
TATTGGGCTGCAATTTCGGTTGCAATTTTTGCTTGGTGGGGATTTTCTCTGCTTCATAAAAAATAATCATGTCTTTTATTCCTGCCGGTAATGTTATCAAAAATATGATTTATCGCATTGCCGGCGGAAAATACAGGGAACTGATTTCCATATCTTTCGCTTGGAAAAGAATAGTCGGAAAATTGATGGCGGAAAAAACAATTATTTATAAATTTGAAAATAATGTTTTGTTTGTGAATGTGAGCAATAATATTTGGTTGCAAGAATTGGTTTTGCAGAAATATGAGATTTTGAGAAGGATGGTTGCAAGAATTGGTTTTGCAGAAATATGAGATTTTGAGAAGGATAAAAGAGGAATTGAAGATAGAACTCGACGATATCGTCTTTTTTATGAGAACAAACGACGCCAACAAGAGATATTATAGAAAGAGAAATCATGCCTAAAATAGCTCCGTCACTACTTTCTGCCGATTTCATGAATTTGGCGGAAGAAATTACCAAAGTTCAAATTGCCGGTGCGGATATTCTTCATCTTGATGTAATGGACGGGCATTTTGTACCCAATTTAACATTCGGTATGCCAATTGTTCGACAAATAAAAAATATTTCTTCACTTCCGCTTGATGTGCATTTAATGGTGGAAAATCCACAAAATTATTTGGAAGAACTGGTGAAATTGAAAGTGGAATATGTTTCCGTTCATCAGGAAGCGGTCGTTCATTTACACCGGCAAATTGCAATTATAAAAAGTGGAAATTTGAAAGCCGGTGTTGCTTTGAATCCGGCCACTCCGGTGGAAACTTTATATCCGATTCTTCCCGATTTGGATTTCGTTTTGATTATGAGTGTCAATCCCGGATTTGGCGGGCAACAGTTTTTACCTCTTGTTTATGAGAAAATCAAAACTTTGAGAAAACGAGCCGAGAGAGTAAATCCTGCTCTTGAGATTGAGGTGGACGGCGGAGTGAATGACGAAAACGCTCCTCGTTTGGTTTCGGCGGGAGTCGATATTTTGGTTGCCGGTTCTTATATTTTTAAAAGCGAAGATTATTCCCTTCAAATTAAAAAATTAAGAAAATAAAGAAAACAGTTCAAAAGAGTTATTTTTACCTTAAAGGAAAGATATGTTTAATAGTTTAACCGAAAAATTTGAAGTTATCTTTAAGAAACTGAAAGGTCACGGCAAATTAACGGAACAAAATATAAAAGAAGCAATGCGAGAAGTTCGGCGAGCATTGTTGGAAGCGGATGTTAATTTTAAAATAGCCAAACAGTTTATCGCTGAAGTAAGTGAGCAAGCAGTCGGGCAAAAAGTTATGAAAAGCCTGACTCCCGGTCATCAAGTTGTAAAGATTGTTCATCAGGAACTCATCAATTTGATGGGAAAAGAAAATTTTAAGATAAAGTTGCACGATAATCGTTTGAACAAGATTATGCTGGTCGGTTTGCAAGGTTCAGGGAAAACCACTTCTTGCGCAAAATTGGCGAATGTGTTCCGAAAAAGAAATCTTTCGCCCATGTTGGTTGCTTGCGATATTTACCGACCTGCGGCAATTCATCAATTGGAAGTTTTGGGAAAGCAACTTGGAATACCGGTTTATGCCGACACGAAATCAAAAAACGCTGTTAAAATTGCCAAAAAAGCGATTAAAGAGGCTGAAAAATCTTCCGTCAATTTAATGATTTTCGATACTGCCGGAAGGCTTCATATTGATAAAGAGATGATGAAAGAAGTTAGAGACCTGAAACAACAAATCAAACCTGATTATATTTTCTTCGTTGCCGACGCAATGACCGGACAAGATGCCGTGAATGTTGCTCGGGAGTTCAATGAAAATCTGGAATTTGACGGAGTTATTCTTACCAAAATGGATAGCGATGCTCGAGGTGGAGCGGCTCTTTCTATTAAAGCGGTTACGGGAAAACCGGTTGTTTTCGTGGGAGTGGGCGAAAAAACAAACGATTTCGAAGAATTTCATCCCGATAGAATGGCAAACAGAATTCTGGGTATGGGTGACATTTTGAGTTTGATCGAAAAAGCGGAAGCGACGCTTGATATTGAAGAAGCTGAAAAACTTGCCAAGAAGATGAAGAAAAACCAATTCACTTTTTCGGATTTTCTTTCTCAGTTACACCAAATCAAGAAGCTCGGACCGCTTGATCAAATATTGGGAATGTTGCCGGGAATGAATTCAAAAGCGCTCAAAGGATTAAAAGTGGACGATAAAGAAATAAAACATATCGAAGCAATCATCTATTCGATGACTCCTCGCGAACGAGAAAAACCGATTATTATTAACGGAAGTCGCAGAAGCAGAATTGCCAAAGGAAGCGGAACTTCGATTCAGGAAGTTAACAGGTTGTTGAAACAGTTTGAACAAATGAAAAAGATGATGAAGAAGTTCGGTAATCAAAAATTTCCCAAGGGTGGAATGTTTCCATTCTGAAAAAATTATACTTGACTTCTGAGTATGAAAAAAAAATAAATCGCTCTTAATTAGAAAAATATAAATTCGTTATGATAAAGGAGTTGAAATGGTAAAGCTTAGGCTGAAAAGAATGGGTACAATAGATAAACCCTTCTACAGAATTGTTGTTGTTGATTCGCGCAAAAAAAGAGATGGAAAATATATCGAATCACTAGGTTATTATGATCCGAAGACAGATCCGTTCACTTTGAAAGTCGATGTGGAAAAATCACTCAAGTGGCTGAAAGTTGGTGCTCAACCTTCCGATACGGTTCGTTCTTTATTCAAAAAAGCGGGAGTTTTGGAAAAGTGGCATAACATAAGATATGCCAAAAAAGCTGAGACCGAGATTGAAAATCCGGCAAACGAAAATGAAGCAATAACAAAACCGGAACAGAAAGACGAGAAAGAAAAAACAGATAAATAAGGAGTAGAAAATGAAAGAGATTATTGAATTCATTGTAAAAGCCTTAGTTGATGATCCTGATTCCGTTGACATCAAGGAAGTAGTTGGTGACAAAATAACCATTTACGAATTGAGAGCCTCCAAAAATGATATTGGGAAAGTTATTGGAAAGAGAGGACGAACTGCCGGTGCAATCAGAACTATTTTGAATGCCGTATCGGCTCGTCAGGGGAAAAGAGCTGTTCTGGAAATAATTGAATAACGGAAAAATAACCGAATTTTATTAAATGCAAATTTCCGACCTGATTTCATTGGGGAAATTGGGTAATAAAACAGATGCTGACGGTTTTATAAAATTTACCGAAAACAGCAATTTTCATCCCCGATATTTTTCCGTTAAAGATTTTTTTTTGATCTTTACAGATAATAGAGTGAGATATGTGACAATAGATAAAGTGCAAAACGAAAACGGTTTCCGGATTAAATTTCTAAGCAAATAATGTGAAGTTGTCTCTTCCGCAATCAGACTTGGATTTGCTTGATGAAAAGAGCGGCGTCATAAATCCTTAAAATGAAAAATAATAAAGAATTGTTGATACCGGATGTGAAAGCTTATATAAAAGAAAAAAATCCCGAAAGAAATGAAATTGTTGTCACAAATATCGAAGAATTGATGGATTTATGATAATTAACATCCTCACACTCTTTCCGAATATTTTTTCAAATTTTCTTAAGGAAAGCATTGTAGGAATTGCCGTAGAGAAGAAAGCAATCAAAACGAATATTGTCAATATCCGAGATTTTGCATTCGATAAACATAAACAGGTTGATGATTATTCTTTCGGTGGTGGAGCCGGAATGATAATGAAACCGGAACCTCTTTATGAAGCCATATCTTTCGTGAAAAAAGAAAAAAATGTGCCGGTTATTTACTTCACTCCTCAGGGAAGACTTTTAAATCAGGAAATTGTTAACAAGTATTCGCGTGAGAATGAAATTGTTTTGGTTTGCGGGCATTACAAGGAAATAGACCAACGAATTAGGGATACTTTGATTACCGATGAAATTTCCATAGGCGATTATGTTCTCTCGGGAGGTGAAATTCCGGCTATGGTTTTGATTGATGCGATTGCCAGACTTCAAAAAGGCGTTTTGTCTAATTTGGATTCCGCCTTGACGGATTCCCACCAAAACGGGTTACTCGGTTATCCGTGTTACACAAGACCCGCCGAATTTAAAGGTATGAAAGTTCCTGAAGTTCTTCTGTCGGGGAATCACAAAAAAATCGAGGAATGGCGAAGAGAAAAATCAATCGAACTTACAAAAAAAGTAAGACCAGATTTATATAAGAAAAAATTTGAAAAATAGATTATCAAATGCGGCAAAACATTTATCTCGGATTGGTTCATTATCCGGTATATAACAAGTTTTACGAAACGGTGACAACTTCAATCACTAATCTTGATATTCATGACATTTCACGAAGCTGTCTAACTTACGGGATAAAAAAATACTTTATTATTAATCCCCTTTCTTCGCAGAAAGATATTTTGATGAGAATCAAAAAATTTTGGCAAAGTGAAATAGCAAGAAATTATAATCCGCATAGAGTGGAAGCTTTATCTATTTTAGAGTATGCAAAGACTATTGAAAATGCTATGGAAATTATAAGCAATCAGGAAAAAGTCAGTCCACTTCTAATTACGACAACAGCCGCGAAGATGGAAGCTCAAATTAAAATTAAGGAATTTTCAAAACTTAAAATTAATCGTCCTGTTTTTCTTCTTTTTGGAACGGGTAACGGTTTGACGAAAGAGCTTCACAAGCTTGCAGATTATATTTTGGAACCCATTTGGGGAACTTCGGAATTTAATCATCTCTCTGTGAGAAGCGCCGTGGCAATTGTGTTGGACAGGCTTTTTTCCGAAAAATAAAGGAGGAATAAGTAATGGATATAGTTCATGAAACT
Source organism: Candidatus Cloacimonas sp. 4484_275 (assembly GCA_002085205.1). Classification (GTDB taxonomy): domain Bacteria; phylum Cloacimonadota; class Cloacimonadia; order Cloacimonadales; family TCS61; genus 4484-275. Next base: position 4,844 of record NATF01000091.1, read on the forward strand.
GTAAAAGAACAGATGAGAACAGATCTTCCGGAATTCCGAGTTGGAGATACGATTCGAGTTCACTATAAAATTAAGGAAGGTTCGAAAGAGAGAATTCAGGTTTTTCAGGGAATCGTTATCCAAAAAAGAGGAATGCAGATTTCCCGGACTTTTACCGTGAGAAAAATCAGTAATGGTGTTGGTGTGGAAAGAATTTTTCCCCTGCATTCTCCTCACATCGAAAAAATCGATGTTGTCAGATTTGGAAGAGTGAGAAGAGCAAAACTTTTCTATTTGAGAAAAGCAAAGGGTAAAGCTGCGCGAGTTAAAGAAAAGAAAAGATATAATCAAAAATAAAAGGGAGTCTTTTGACTCCCTTTTTTATTATCCACTTCCGTTTTGCCAAGAACAATAAAAAAAGCCGACCTTAATAAAGTCGGCTTTTTTTATGTTTGGTACCAGAGGCCGGACTTGAACCGGCACGCCGAAAAACGGCGAGGGATTTTAAGTCCCTTGTGTCTACCAATTCCACCACTCCGGCAAACTTATGAAATAATTGGAGGCGACACCCGGATTCGAACCGGGGATGAGGATTTTGCAGACCCTTGCCTTACCACTTGGCGATGTCGCCTAAAAAATGGAGCGGGAAACGGGACTCGAACCCGCGACATCAACCTTGGCAAGGTTGCGCTCTACCACTGAGCTATTCCCGCTCAACATATCGAATTGCAAAACTCAAAAATGCAGATTTATTGTCAAATATTTTTTTATTTGCTTTCCGAGAACACTTCTGCCGTGAATCGATATATTTCCGTTTCGGAATTTTTCCAACAATCGCTGTTTAAACCGGCTTTTAGACAAGTTTGTTCTAAAAAAGTAATTTTGTCCCAATTCCATTCAATCGGTACCTGCGGCAATAGCAAACCGGAATAAAGTCCGTTTTTCATCAATAAACCATCGCGACCCACTTCTATTTCGTCAATAGAATGAACAGGAATTAGCTCGGATAAAACGGAAATTTCGATTTCTATCTTGTCGAGTTCATCGTATGTTAAAGGAGAAAATCGCGGGTCGTTAAAAGCCGCGGCTATTGCCATTTCCTTAATTGTTTCGCAGAGAGATTTTATCGGAATAACATATCCGATACAACCTCGTAATTTACCGTTTTTATGAATTGTTACGAATCCGCCTCTCTTTTGATGATATATTTTTTCTTCGGGACAATTTAAACGTATTTTCCGTTTTTCTAATTTTGCTTGAATAGATTCGCGAGCGAGTCGCAACAAAAATCTTTTTTGCTCCGATGTTAACATATTATACCTTATATAATAATTTTAAAATGTATATCGTCTTTTACCTCTCCCAAATAAACATCATTTTCACCCTTTTTCAAAAGAACTTTTTTTTCAATTCTTTTGGTGACGCTTCTCATCTGTTTTCTGACTCCGTGAACTTTTTTGCCATTTACAATACAGCCGTTTTGGCTGCTGGAATCCTGAAAATAAAATTTATCGCCGAAACGATAGATGGCAAAATGCGAACGAGAAATGATATAAGGTTTTTTGTCATAAAGGTATAAATCATTGCGATGAAATAATCTGTCGGAACTTCGTTTGGAATATCT
>NATF01000005.1 GCA_002085205.1 Candidatus Cloacimonas sp. 4484_275
TAATTGCGGTTGTTGTCGGATATAAAAAAGATGTTGTGATTGCCACCGTTCCCAAATCCGAAAAAATCATTTTCGTAGAACAAAAAGAACAAAACGGAACCGGTCATGCCGTCATGGTAACCGAATCTGTTTTTGAAAATTTCGACGGCGACATTTTTATTTTGTGCGGAGATGTGCCGCTTTTACGCTTTGAAACTTTGGAAAAAATGCTTGCTCAACATCGTAATTTTAATGCTTCCTGCACGGTTTTAACGGCAGTTATGGACGATCCGAAGAGTTACGGCAGAATAATCAGAAACAAAGACGGAAACGTCCTAAAAATCGTGGAATTTAAGGATGCGAGCGAAGAAGAGAAAAATATAAAAGAAATCAATACGGGAATATACTGTTTTGACGGACGCGATCTTTTTGATTCCCTAAAAAAAATTGATAACAACAATAATCAGGCGGAATACTATCTTACCGATGTTTTGGAAATTTTAAACGAGGCGGGAAAACTTGTAACTTCCGTTATTCTTGACGACATTGTAGAAGCTTCCGGAGTTAATTCCAAAGAACAGCTTGCGGAATTGGAATTTTGTGATTATGAACACATTTCCGTATAACAACGGTCATTTGATGGTTGTTCCGGAAAAACATGTTTCGCGGTTGGAGATGCTTTCCAAAGAGGAAATCGACGATTTATTCGAAACCGTGCAACTTTGCGAAAAGATTCTTTCCGAAGTTTATCAACCGGACGGGCTGAATGTGGGAATGAATCTCGGAAGAGCCGCGGGAGCCGGAATAGACGAACATCTTCATGTTCATATTGTTCCCAGATGGAACGGAGATGTAAATTTTATGACCGTCGTCGGCGGCACGAGAGTTATTCCGGAACCGTTTGACGAGGCTTATCGCAAGCTCAAAGAACAATTTGACAATGAAAAGGGCAAAAAATAATTTGTCCACCGCTAATAAGAATGTGCTGAAAGGATTACTAATAGCGCTTTTTGCGTTTTTGGCGGTTTATGTTTTTTTGCTCTTTAAACCGAAAGAGGAAACTTTTTCAAAAAGTGAAAATCCTCTTCCGATCATCAAGGTTTCCGTTTTGAACGGATGCAAATTTCCCTTGATAGCCAGAGAAGTGAAAGATATTCTTTTGGATAGATACAGTAGCAATATCGATGTTATTTCTTGGGGAAATGTACCAAGAGGAATGTTTATTTATAGTCAGTCGATTATTGTGGTAAAACACAAAGATGAAAGAAAATTGGAATTTCTGAAAAAAATAACCGGAATAAAAAGAAGGATTTATGCCTGTGATGAAAACAGTTTGGAAGATTTTCAGATAATTCTGGGAAAAGATTACAAAAAATATTTTGATAACGGAGAAAAATGGAACCGAAGTTAGAAGAAAAAGTAGCCTCTATCATAAATTGGATGAAAGAGAAAAAAGCCGAAAACATTGTTTCGATTAATGTTGCCGGAAAATCGGATTACACGGATTATTTGATAATTTGCAGCGGAAGCGGAGAACTTCATAATCGTGCCATTGCCGATAATATTAAGGATAAAGCGGAAGAACACGATTTTGGAAAGTATGCCGTTGAAGGTTACGATAACGGCGTCTGGATTTTAATGGATTTTATTGATATTATCGTTCATATTTTTACCGAAGAGAAAAGAAAATATTATGAAATTGAGGATATTTGGAATATAAATTCCAAACGATTTTCCGAAAAAAAGGAAGAAAATGGTCAAAGATAAGATTAGAAAAGATATCGTTAAATGTTTGAAACAGCTTGAATTAAAATTCAACGATAATTTTGTGGTGGAAGTTCCCAATAATCCCGAGCACGGAGATTTTTCCTCCAATGTGGCTTTGGTCAATGCCAAATTAAATAAAGTTTCTCCTCAGAAACTTGCCGAGAAAATCATAGAATACTTTTCCAAAAAGCGGGATTACAAATCCGTCAGCGTTGCCGGACCCGGTTTCATAAATTTCAAACTCGCCAATAATTTTTATCATCGCAAGCTGTTGGAAATAAACGAAAAGAACAGAAAATTCGGCTCGTCCGAATACGGAAATAAAAAGAAAGTCCTACTGGAATTTATCAGCGCAAATCCCACCGGACCGCTTAATGTGGTAAGTGCTCGTGCCGCCGCTTTCGGAGACACTCTTTGCCGAATTATGCGATTTGTCGGTTTCAGAGCCTACAAGGAATTTTATATAAATGATGCCGGAAATCAGGTCGATATTCTGGCGGAATCTTTGGAATTACGCTATCGAGAACTTCACGGCGAAAGAATCGATGAATTTCCGCCGGAGGCTTATCACGGCGAATACATAAAAGATCTTGCCGCAAAATTGAACTCGGTTGAATCTAAACTTTTGCATTATTCCGAAACCGATCGTCTGCGTCGTATGAAACAATTCGCCTTGGAAGAAGTTCATAAAATGCAACAGGAAAGTTTAAAGCGATTTGATGTAACTTTCGATAACTGGATGTCCGAAAAAAAACTGCGGCAGGAAGGAGCGGTTGAAGAAGTTTTAAGTTATCTCGCCGAAGCTCATTGCACTTACGAAAAAGACGAAGCGATTTGGTTTTCTTCCACCGAATTCGGGGACGAAAAAGACCGCGTTTTGATGAAAGCGGACGGAAATACCACTTATCTTGTGCCGGATATCGCTTATCATCTCACCAAATATCAAAGAAAGTTCGATTATTTGATTGATATTCTCGGACCGGATCATCACGGTTATGTTCCGCGTTTGAAAGCGGCAATTATGGCTCTCGGTTATGATGTGAACAAATTGGAAATTATCTATTTGCAACACATAACGCTTTTTGAAGGCGGACAGCAGGTTAAGATGTCCAAAAGAGCGGGTAAAATCGTGACGATGGATGACCTCATAGATGAAGTTGGAAAAGATGCCGCCCGTTATTTCTTCGTCAGCCGCAAACCGAATGCTCATCTGGAATTCGACCTCGAACTTGCCAAGAAAAAATCAAATGAAAATCCCGTTTATTATGTGCAATACGCTCATGCCCGAATCGCCAGCATTTTGCGAAAAGCCAAAAAAGAGAAAATTTCGTTGAAAAATTTCGATCATAAATTATTGCGAAAACTGAATAAAGAAGACGAACTCACCATCATAAAAAAAATGCTGGAACTTCCCAATCTTCTCATTTCCGCCGCAGATGCCAGAGAACCGCATCGTTTGGCAAATTATGTTTACGATTTGGCGGGAATGTTCCATAAATATTATGCCAAATTCAAAATTGTGGACAAAAAAAATCCGGAGCTTTCGCAAAGCAGATTGTTCCTGATTTCCAACATAAAAACCGTTTTGGCTGTCTGCCTGCATTTGATGGGAATTTCCGCTCCTCAAAAGATGTAACGGTTTTTCCAAACTTTGTAACTTTTTCCGACTGATTTCGTTCCTTAGTAAGAAAATTTTTCTCGTGAGGTGAAGAGGTGTAATATGAATAAAATAATCGTTCTTTCCGATACTCACGGAAACCAGCTCTTGCTGAGGAAAGCTTTGCAAAACGAAGAAAATGTTTCGATAGTTTTTCATCTCGGCGACTTTTATGAAGACCTCGACGAAAATTTTGATTTATTGGAAAATAAAACGGTCGTAAAAGTTCCCGGAATTTTTCATCCCGGCTATCGAGACAAGACAATTCCGGCTGTTCAAATTTTTACGGCGGAAGATTGGAAATTTCTCTTAGTTCACGACCCGAACGACATTCCTGAAAAAGTAGAAAACATCGATTTGATTCTTTTCGGACACACGCATAACCGAACTTTCTTCCGAAAAAAAAATTCGTATTTTCTTAATCCGGGACATCTAAAAAAAACGAAAGATAAAGGACAACAAGCTTCCTACGCCGTTTTGGAAATTTATCCGGATTTTGTCTCAATCGTGTTCAAAACGCCGGACGGTGAAATAATATCACAAGAAAAAATAAAACGATAACTTTTGGAGGAAAAATGACAATCGAAGAAATTAATCAGAAAGTGATGGCAAAAAGCCAGATCATCGATAAACTGAATGAAGAAATCGGGAAGGTAATTGTCGGGCAAAAATATATGATTAAAAGATTGTTGGTGGGATTATTTGCCGACGGACATATTCTTTTGGAAGGTGTTCCCGGATTGGCAAAAACGCTTGCCGTGAACACCGTTGCCAAAACAATTCAGGCAAGTTTCAAAAGAATCCAATTCACCCCTGATTTGTTGCCGGCTGATCTTATCGGAACAATGATTTACAACCAGAAAACCACGGAATTTATTCCCAAAAAAGGACCTATTTTTGCCAATTTCATTCTGGCGGACGAAATTAACCGCGCTCCCGCAAAAGTGCAATCGGCGCTTCTGGAAGCCATGCAGGAAAGACAAGTGACAATCGGACAAGAAACTTATTCGCTTCCCAAACCGTTTTTGGTGATGGCAACCCAAAACCCGATTGAACAGGAAGGAACTTATCCGCTTCCCGAAGCTCAGGTTGACCGTTTTATGCTTAAACTCCTCATTGAATATCCTTCCAGAGAAGAAGAAAATATGATTATGGAACGAATGGTGCGCAAAGATGATATTCCCGTGGAAACAGTTTTGAATCCCGAAATGATTCTGGAAATGCGGGAAATCGTAAAAGATATTTACATGGAAACCAAAATCAAAGATTATATTCTCGACATTGTTTTTGCGACCAGAGAACCGAAAAAATACAAAAATCTCGGCGACCTCGCCGACTTGATTGAATACGGTTCTTCGCCGCGTGCTTCCATTTATCTTGCACAAGCGGCCAAAGCTCACGCATTTTTGGAACACCGCGGATATGTAACTCCCGACGATATAAAAGCAATCGGAAAAGATGTGCTTCGTCATAGAATTATCCTCACTTACGAAGCGGAAGCGGAACAAATTACGCAAGAAGATATTGTGAACAGACTTTTCGACGAAATCGAAGTGCCGTAAAAGATGTGAACTCAGAAAACTGTCATCCCGAGCGAAGTCGAAGGACGCAAACAATGAACATTAACAAAAAGAGGCGAAAAAGACGAAGGAAAAATGGAAACATCCGAAATAATAAAAAAGATCAGGAAGATTGAAATAACGACGCGCAATGTCGTAAATGAGCTTTTTTCCGGAGAATATCACAGTCTGTTCAAAGGACAAGGACTGGAATTTTCGGAAGTGCGCGAATACCAAACCGGTGATAGTTTCCGTCAAATAGATTGGAATGTTTCCGCGCGAATGGGTTATCCTTTCATAAAAAAGTTTGAAGAAACGCGCGAACTCAGTGTGATTTTCTTAATTGATGCCAGCGCTTCCACTCTTTTCGGAACGCGAAATTACCTAAAGTCGGAATACATCACCGAAATCACGGCGGTTTTATCTTTTTCCGCTCTTTCCAATAACGACAAAGTTGGTTGCGTTCTCTTCACCGACGAAGTGGAAAAGTTCATTCCTCCGCGCAAAGGCAAAAAAACAGCTCTTCGCATCTTGCGCGATATTCTCTATTTTGAGCCGAAAGAAACCAAAACGGATATTAAAGCTGCGGTCGAATTTATTTATCGTTTAACCAAAAAACGGAGCATTATTTTCATTATTTCCGATTTTTTTGACGAAGGTTACGAAGATGCTTTAAAACTTTTGGCGAAAAAACATGATGTAATCGCTTTGCGAATTTTGGATAAAGCGGAATTGGAACTTCCTGACGCCGGACTTCTTCATTTGAAAGATCCGGAAACGGGAAGATTATTTACGGTGAATTCTTCCAGCACAAAAGTAAGACAAAAATACAAAAAACTTGCCGAAGCGCGCGAAAATGAGATTATCGAAAAGTTCAAGAAAATGAAGGTGGATTTGGTAAATCTGAGAACAGACGAACCTTATGTGCCGGAATTGGTTAAATTTTTCAAATTTAGAATAAGAATGAAAAATAAAAGGTAAAATCCGAAAATGAAAAAAGCAATTTTGCTATTTTTGATATTATTGATTCCGTTTCTCTTAGTTTCTCAAACTCTCGATTACAAAGTTGAGAAACCGCCTAAACTCTTTATCGGAACTCCTTTTCATGTTTTGGTGAAACTCACCACAAGTATTGAAGACAGTATTTTCGCTCCTCAAATCGACACGCTTGATATTTTTATCCTAAAAGGAAAAATTAAGGAACAGGAAACGATTGAAAACGATAAAAAAATCACAAATCTGGATTTGACTTTTTTGCCGTTCAATACCGGCGAATATACATTTCCGGAACTCGAATTTGCCGTTAAATCGGCTGACAGCCTGCACATTCTTAAAACCTCGCCTTTTATTTTAAATATAAATTCGGTTGTTGCCGATTCTGCTCAAGCAATTAGAGATATCGCCGCTCCGGTTTCCGTTAAACTCGGATTTTGGGATATTGCCGTTCCGATTGTTATTTTGGCAATTTTGATTTTGTTGATAATTTATTTGAAGAAATTCCTACGCAAAAAAGAACAATTTATTTCCCAACCGAAAATCACGGATAATCGTCCCGCTTACATAATTGCGCTTGAGCTTTTGGAAAAATTAAAAAGAAAAAAATTGTTGGAAAAGGGTGATTTTCTCAACTTCCATTTTCAACTTTCTTATGTTCTCAGATTATTTTTGGAATTGCAATACAAAATTAATGCCGTGGAAATGACGACTTCGGAAATCAGGGAACATTTGCAATTGGAAGACTTCAAAGAAAAAAGCGGCATTCTGGAATTTTTGAATTTTGCCGATAAAGTTAAATTCGCCAAATATATTCCTTCGTTACAGGAATCGGAATCCGCCCTTGAATGGTTGGAAAATTATTTGAAATCATTTGAAAAGAAAGAAAATACTAATAATAATTCTTCGATGAATCTTGACGAAAAAAAGTTGTAAATTATTAAAAAAAGAAAAAACCGGAGGAAACGATGGAAAAACTTATCGTAAAAAATTTTTTGGTTCTTAAAGATATTGAATTGGAAGTTAATAAAATAAATATTCTTATCGGAGAACAAGCGGAAGGAAAAAGTTTAATTGCAAAATTGGTTTATTTTTTTGAAAAAACAAAAGAAGAATTTGTTTTCTCAATTTTTATCGGTTGGTCTTTACAGGCATTAATAAAAACTCAAACGAAAATGTTTTATGATATATTCCCTTCCTATATTTTAGAAAAAGATCTTTTTGCTCTGGAATATGGAACTGAAGATTGGAAAATATTTGTCTTTTCAGAAAAATTGAAAAGCAATAAGATTAAATTAAGAATTAAATTTTCAGAAAATATACATAAAAGATATAATCTTTTAAAAATAAAATACAATAAATCAAAAGAACTTAGATCTAAAGAAGAAGCATATAATAAATTTTCAACTATAAAACATGCAGTTAAGGAAAAACTATTTGATGTTGGTGAACCAATATTTATTCCAGCGGGAAGATCTTTTTTTGCAAATCTTCAAAAAAGAATTTTTAATTTTATAAAAAACGATATTGCATTGGATTTTTTTATCAAGGAATTCGGATCGAATTATGAAAAACAAAAAGGAAAATTTGAAGCGGGGATTATCAGCCAAAATATAAAAAGATCAATTGATAAAATCGTGAAGGGAGAATATAAGTTAATTAAAGGCGAATATGAAGATTATATATTTACAAATGAAAAATTAATTAGACTTGAAAATACTTCTTCCGGTCAACAAGAGATTTTACCAATGCTCATTGTCATCGCCACAGAAGTTTTTGATACCGGAAATCTTTTTATAAACAGTTTTTATTTTATTGAAGAGCCGGAAACTCATCTTTATCCTTCCACTCAAAAAAAGGTTGTTGAATTTATCTGTTCTATTTTTAACTCGCCTAAAAAAGAAATTGAAAATTCTAATAATGATAAAAAGAATAGTTTTTTTATTACCACGCACAGTCCGTATATCTTGTCGTCATTTAATAACTTGATTCAAGCTGATAACGCTTACAAGAGTATTATTACTTCTTCTTCTCTTAATGAAAACAAAGAAGAACTTTTGAAAAAATTATACAAAACAGTTCCTCGTAAAAAACATATTTCCTTTGAAGATATTTCGGCTTATTATCTAAAAAACGGAAAATTAAAGGACATTAAAAATTACGAAAACAGGTTAATTGATGTTAATGCTATCGATGATGTATCCGATGAAATTGGCTCTGAATTTGATAATTTATTGAATCTTGAAATAGGAGAAAACGATCAATGAAATATAATTTTGGGGACTGCAGAAAAAAAGACAAAGAAAAAAATAAAACCGTTGTTTTATTTGATGAGGACAGCAAAGGAAAATACAAGTCAAAAAGTAAATTTCGAATAATTAATAATAAATTGATTACAATCTATATTGTAAAAATTGATCATTGTTTGGAATTTCAAGGTCAAAAATGCGATTGGCTTTTTATTGTTGAAAAAAATAATACCGCTTATTTTATAGAATTAAAAAGTAAAAAGCGGGACGACGGAGTTAAGCAACTTGCTAACAGCGTATTCCAAGTAAAAAATTTGCAAAACGAATATATAACTGAAAAATTTGATAGTATTTTATCTTATTTGGTATTGCATAACGTTCCCCGAAATGATACAAAAACGGCAAATTTGAAGAAATCTTTTAAAAAACAATATAATAGCGAATTAAGATTTGTTGAACCCAAAAATGCTGTTATCGAGGTTTCCTAAAAATGCTTGAAATAATGTATCCTAACTGGTTCTGGGCTTTACTTTTGCTTATTCCCTATCTTGCCTTTGAAATATTTTACAAAGATAAAAAGAAAGTACGATTGCTTTTTAGTCGTGTTGATTTGCTAAAAGAAACCGCCAAACGAAGCAGTTGGTTAAGATTTTTGCCCGTGATTCTTCGTAGTTTGGTTATAATTTTGTTGATAATTTCTTTGGCGCGCCCGCGCATTGCCAACAAAAAAACTCAAATTACCGGCAAAGGAATCGATATTATTTTGGCAATCGATGTAAGCGGGAGTATGCGAGCCGTTGATTTCAAACCGGTAAACAGATTGGAAGCGGCAAAAAAGGTTGCCGAAGAATTTATTCAAAACAGAAAAAACGACAGAATCGGGTTGGTAACATTTTCCGATAATGCTTTCACACAGTGTCCTCTCACGCTCGATTATAATATTCTAATGACGCTTTTGGAGAAAATTCAAATCGACGAAGAAGCGAACGGAACCGCTATCGGAATGGGTTTGGCGACGGCGGTGGCGCGCTTGAAAGATTCCAAAGCAAAATCAAAGGTAATAATTTTGATTACGGACGGTCGCAACAATACGGGAGAAATTGATCCTTTCACAGCCGCGGAACTGGCGGAAACTTACGGAATTAAAGTTTACACAATCGGCGTGGGCAGCAAAGGTCCGGTGGATTTTCCGGTGCAAACTCCTTTCGGAATTCAATACAGAAAAGTGAACATTGACATCGATATGAACACTTTGAATAAAATCGCTCAGATGACCGGAACGGAAAAAGCGCGCAGAGCCACAAATACTGCCGAATTAAAGTTGATAATGAAGCACATTGATAAGATGGAAAAAACGGAAATCAAAATTAAAAATTATTATCAATACGAAGAGTTATTTTTCAAATTTCTGATAGCGGCTTTAATTTTGCTTTTGGCGGAATTTTTTGTTCGCATAGTTTTCAGAAAAGAAATGCCTTGAGGATTCAATAAGGAGTTTTTATGAGATTCGGAAATCCTTATCTGCTTTTTCTTTTGCTTCTCATTCCGATATTTTTCGTTTTAATCGGAATTGCCTCTCATCGGAGAAGAAAAGATTTTGCCAGATTTGCCGATGAACGATTTTATAAATTTTATTGGCAGGAATTTTCCGCCTTTTATTGGAATTTGAAGAACATCATTTTCGTGATTGCCGTCTTTTTTCTGATAATTGCGGCAGCCAGACCGAGATGGAACAAAGAAGTTCAAATTGCCAAGAATCGCTTTTGCCGGCAGAAGTTTTGTTCAGTGTCCCTTGACGGATGATTACGGCGCCGCCAAAATGTTTTTGAGTTTGCTGGATACGGAAACCGTGCAATCATACGGAACCGACATCGGCGGAGCCATCGACAAGGCTTTGGGATTGTTTCGTGAACAAGATAAACACAAAGTAATCATAATTGTTAGCGACGGAGAGGATTTGGAACAACAAGCAATCGAAGAAGCGAAAAAAGCGGCGGAAAAAGGAGCAATAATTTACACGCTCGGAGTCGGTTCTCCGGAAGGAAGCACAATTCCCATGAAAGACGAAAACGGAAATATCGTTTACGCCAAGAACGATAAAGGAGAAATTATTTTCACAAAACTTGATGTTGCCACACTTTCCCAAATCGCTTCCAAAGGAAACGGAAAATTTTATCCGATTACTCCGAATCAATCCGAAATTTTTGAAATCATGAAAAACATCAATGCTATCGAAAAAAAGAAATTCTCTTCTCGCGAGTTTGTCCGTTACAAAGAACAGTATAAATATTTTGTAATCATCACTATTTTTTTGCTTCTTTTGGAAAGTGTGATATCATATCGTAAAAAAGTAAAATTTAAGAGAGTTACCCTGTGATGTTTGGAAATGGTGTTGTTATGAAAAATGTAATTGTTGCGTTAATTTTATTGTTTTCGTTGAAAATATCCGCCGGCGTTCTTACTTATGATAAAGTTCTGAAAAACCTAAAAGGGATGAAATTCTATGAAAAGGGAAATTATGAAAATGCGGAAAAAAACTTCGGTGAGAACGCCCTAAAATATCCGAATGACGGCAAAATGCATTTTAATTTGGGAAATTCTCTTTATAAAAACGGAAAATTAGACGATGCCGAGAAAGAATATAATCTGGCGCTTCACGACAAAAAATTTTCCGATAAATCGAAAATTTTACAAAATCTCGGAAATGTGAAATTTCAACAGAAAAATTTCAAAGACGCTTTGAAATATTATCGTGATGCGCTTCTGCAAAATCCGCAAAATGATGACGCTCGTTATAATTATGAATTAGCCGCTCGATTTTTGCAGCAGCAACAAAAACAGAAACAACAAAGCAAGAACAACAAAGACAAAAAAGATGAGAAAAAGAATCAGCAGAAGCAACAACAAAAACAAGAGCAAAAGCAAAAGCAAGAGCAGAAACAAAACCAGCAGAAACAGCAACAGCAGCAAAAACAACAATCGGAAAAACAAAAACAACAACAAATGAAAAAAGATAAGAAAAAGGAAGAAGCCGAAAAAATGCTGAAAGCTCTGATTGCCAAAGAGAAAAAAGAGATGAAGAAAAAGAAAGAAAAAATGGCGGTACAAAGAGCGAAAACAGGAAAATACTGGTAAATCGTTCCGGAGAAAATTATGAAAAAAATATTTGCAATTCTCTTTCTGATAATCGGATTTGAAACGATTTTTTCCGCTGAAATCGAAGTGCAATCGTATGTCGATAAAACAAAAGTGGGGACGCAGGATATTCTCAAATTAACGGTAGAAATTTCGGGAAAAAACGCCGATAAAGTGAACAAACCGCATTTGCCGAAAATCAATAATTTTTCCGTGGTGGGAAGTTATTCTTCTTCCTCTTCTTCCGTAACAATTATCAACGGCAGAATGCAATCAAGCATTACCAAAACCTATGAATTTTCTTTGCAACCGCAAAAAGCCGGCAAATTCATCATTCCTCCCATTTCCGTGAAATACAAACACAAAACTTACACGACCGAACCGATTACGATAACGGTTGTGGAAGGCAGCACGGAACCGGCACCGCCGGTTTCCGGCAGAATGAGAAATCCTTATTCTTCTTCGAGCAGTAATTCGGATAATTATTCCAATAAACTTTCCGACAATCTTTTTATAACAGCCGAAATCGATAAGAAAAGCGTCTTTGAAGGAGAACCGATAACGGTTACTTACAAGCTTTATTCCCGCTATGATATTTACAATCTCGATTTTGAAAATGAACCGAATTTTAACGGATTTTGGAAAGAAGATGTTTACACTCCGAACCGCTTAAATTTTCGCAGAACTACCAAAAACGGCAGATTATATTATGTGATGACCGTGAGAAAAGTCGCCCTCTTCCCCACGCAAACCGGTCGTCTTGTCATTCCTCCCTTAGCAATGAATGTGCAAATTCGCACCGAACCGCGCAGCTTTTTCGATTTCGGAGAAACCAGAAATTATTTGATAAAAAGCAAACAAAAATCGGTGTTGGTGAAAGAATTACCGGCGGAAGGAAAACCGGCGGATTTTTCCGGCGCCGTCGGAAAATTTACAATCTCGGGAAGCATCAGCACAAACGAATTAAAAGCGGGAGATTCTTTCACTTATACTTTGAAAATATCGGGAACCGGAAATTTGAACAATTTCGATCCGCCTCAATTGCCGCAAATTTCCAACTTGCGTTTTATCGAACCGGAAATTACCACCGATATAAACAAGGATAAAATTTCCGGCACAAAAATAATCAAATATCTCGTAATTGCGCAGGAAAAAGGAAATTACACGATACCGTCGCTTACTTTTTCTTATTTTGACACTTCCGAGAAAAGATATAAAACACTGAAAACAAAATCGTATAATTTAGTGGTGCATGAAGGCGAATCTATTTATGTTCCCGCCGGTTCGTCGCAAAGTTTGGTTCTGCAGGAAGGTAAAGATATCGGTTTCATCATCAAAACGGAAAAACTGAAAAACACGGTAATTTATTTCGATTCTTTCTTGTTTTGGTTTCTTTGGATAATTTTTGCTCTTTCCGTTCCGATAACTTTTGTAATCGCCAAAGAACAGGAAAAAACGGCGCGAAATTTGGACTATTTAAGACAGAAACAGGCAAAGAAAATCCTGAAAAAATATATGAAAACAGCTTCCGAATATGCTCGTAAAAACAAACCGGAATTTTATGCCGCCGTGCAAGTAGGACTAAATAATTATCTCGCCGATAAACTGAAAATTCCGCGCGGAAGCACGCAGGAATTCATTATTTCCGAAATTGAAAAAAGAGGTTTGCCGGAAAATATCCTCTCCGATTTGAAAAATATTTTTGACAAATGTAACAAGGCTCGTTTTATGCCGGGTGGATTTTCGGAAAAAAATATCCAAAATGATTATAAAGAAGTTCAAAGGATTGTGAATGATATTTCCAAAACTAAAATTTGACGGGGAATTATGAAAAAAAGTATAATTCTGGCAATTTTGTTCGCGGTTACATTTTTTGCGTTTTCGGAAAACCAACACGACGAAATCTTTCGAAAAGCCGTAACCGCTTATGAACAAAAGGATTTTTCCAATTCCTTGCAACTGTTTCTCGGTTTGGAAAATAACGGAATCGTCAACGCCGATTTGTTCTATAACATCGGTAATTGCTATTTTCGTTTGAATAAATTGGGAAAAGCAATTCTTTATTACAAAAAGGCTCTGAAAGTGAATTCTTCGCATCGGGCGGCGGAACGAAATTTGAAATATGCGCTCACTTTCACCAAAGATAAACAGACGATTGAAAAAGAAAATTCCATCTCTCTTTTCTTTCACAAACTTTTCAATTTCTTCTCTTTGAATTTATTGGCGATAATTCTTTTGATTTTGTTTTTACTGATAATTTTTATCATAAATCTGATAATTTTGCGTTATCGAGAAACTGAAAAAACCGTGCCCGTCTTCTTCCTTTTCGTTTTCATTTCGCTTTTTGTTCTTTTTGCCATTCTCGGTTATCTTAAATGGAAACATTTTCACGGCGAAAACGAAGCGGTTCTCCTTTCCCAATCGGCAATCGGTTACAGCGGTCCGAACGAAGATTTCACCAGGGTTTTCACGATTCACGAAGGAATGATTTTCACGATTGAAAAAACGGAAAACGGTTGGAGTTTAATCAAGCTTCCGAACGGTTTGGGCGGTTGGATAAAAAATGATAATTTCGAGAGAGTGAAAATCTGATGAAAGATAGCGAAAACAGAATATTTACGATTCCCAACATTTTGGACTTTTATCGCATTCTGGTTGCACCTGTGATTATGTGGAGCATTGTTAATAATCATAACAGATTAACTCTTATACTTTTAGTAACTGCTTTCTCAACCGATTTGATAGATGGTTATATTGCCAGAAAATTTCATCAGATAACAAAATTGGGAAAAACTTTGGATCCGGTGGCAGATAAATTTTTGTTCGGATTCGTAATTTTGGGAGTTTGTTTTCGCAATAATTTCAGGTTTTGGTCTTTTTTTCTGGGAATGTTAATTTCCGTTTATTTTATCGGGTTTTTGTGGATTTATCCCATTTTTCTCAAAAAAGGTTTAAAGGTTAATTTCTTCGGAAAAACCTGCGTTTTCATCAATAGTTTCGTTTTGTTTTTCCTTGTTTTTTATCCGAATAAATGGATGCTTATTATTTTTACCGTGCTTTTGATTATGCCGCAATTGGTTTATTTATTTCAGGTTTTCCGAATTCTAAAAAAAGAAAAGAAGGAAAAAAAGCTTGAATAATTTTATTCTGAATTTCGCGTTTTTGCTGTTGGTGATTTCATCTTTTCTCAAACAAAAATTACTAAAACAAGTTGGTTTCCTCACTTTTGCAATCGTTTTTTGTTTTTACGGAATTGCGCAAAAAAATTCTCTTTTTGTGTTTTGGGGAATTATTGTTTTTCTCATAAATTTGTACCGACTTTTGGAAATTTTACGCAAGAAAAAATCCGCAACCCGAATTGATGAGGAAATAATCGATATTTACAACAATGTTTTCCCCGAATTAAGCAAAGAGGAATTCGGACTGATTTGGGAAAAAGGAAAAATATTGAAATCCAGACAGGGAGAAATTCTCTGTAAACAAGGAATTGTTCAAGGAGATATTTTTCTTTTGCTCGAAGGAAAGGTCGCCGTTTTCAGAGATAATCGCAAAATTGCGGAACTGACAAGAGGAAATTTTGTGGCGGAAAAAGGTTATGTGAAACGGAAACCGGCGTCCGCAGATGTTGTTGCGGAAACGGACATCGAATATGTTCTGTGGAAAAGAATCGATTTTGAGCGTTTGAAAGAAGAAAATCCGCAGCTTTTCTCAAAGATAAATGATGTTCTGCAAAAAGGTTATTCTCATTGATGTTATCTGTGAAAGTTTCCGTTTTTAACGAAACATTGCCTTTGTGAAATGAACGGAAGATATTACTTTTTTCTCTTTTTGATTTTTGTTTCGTCGTGGCTTTTCGCAAACGATATTTTGGTGCTAACCGGAAATCTGAGCCAAGGCGGTTTGGTTTTTGGAACCGTAAATTCGGATGTGGAAAAAATCTTTTGGAATTATCAGGAAATACCGCTTGATAAAAACAGATTCATCGTCGGTTTTGACAGAGACGAAAAACGGCTTCAAGTTTTAACGATTGTTCTGAAAAATAAATTCGACGAAACAAATTTTTGCCGATTCCTTTTTGATTCCGGTAAAAAACGGGAAAATTACCGGGGTTTTCGGTTCGCAAAGAATTCTGAACGGAATTCCGCAAAAACCGCATAACGGATTGGATATTGCCGCTCCGGAAGGAACGGAAGTTTTGGCGGCGGCTGCCGGAAAAGTTGTTTTGACGGGAGATTATTTTTACAATGGAAAATTCGTGCTTATCGATCACGGCGGCGGTTTGAATTCTATTTATATCCATTTGAAAGAAATAGATGTGGAAATCGGACAATTTGTTCGGCAAGGTGATAAAATCGGAGAAGTCGGCAGCAGCGGTCGTTCAACCGGACCTCATCTTCATTGGGGAGTAAATTGGAAAGGTAAGCGAATTGATCCGGAATTATTACTGAAAAAGAATTTTATAACGGAAATTGCTTCTGACTCGGAATAAAAATGCGATTATTATTTCATTAAAATGAGTTCCGTATAATTGGGAATTTTGGAAGTCGGTTATAGAGTGAAATTCTTGTCATCCTGAGCGGAGTCGAAGAATGAACTTGGTCGAAGGATGTGAAAACATAGTATAAGAAGAAGGAGAAATAAAATGAAAGCAATGATTTTGGAAGGCATTAAAGATTTGCGAAAAGAAAAAAATCCTTTAAAGCTTGCGGACATTCCCAAACCTTCTCCCAAAACGGATGAAATTTTGATAAAAGTGAATGTTTGCGGTGTTTGTCATACCGAGCTTGACGAAATTGAAGGAAGAACTCCGCCACCGAAATTTCCGGTGGTTTTGGGTCATGAAGTTGTGGGCAGAGTTGTCGAAAGAGGAAAATCTGCTACGCGTTTTCAAATCGGCGATAGAGTCGGTGTTGCCTGGATTTTTTCCGCTTGCGGAAAATGCGAATATTGCCTCAGCGGACAAGAAAATTTGTGTGATTCTTTTATGGCAACCGGAAGGGACGCAAACGGCGGTTATGCCGAATTTATGACCGTTTCGGAAAATTTTGCCTATAAAATTCCCGCCGTGTTTTCCGATTCGGAAGCCGCTCCTCTTCTTTGCGCCGGTGGTGTCGGTTATCGTTCGCTGAAACTCACAAATCTGAAAAACGGACAAAATCTCGGTTTAACGGGTTTCGGAGCTTCCGGTCATTTGGTGCTTAAACTCGTAAAACATAAATTCCCGGATTCAAAAGTTTATGTGTTTGCTCGCAGCGAAAAGGAACGGGAATTTGCGCGTGAACTCGGCGCCGTTTGGAGTGGAGATACAACCGATAAATCTCCGGAAAAATTGCACGCGATTATCGATACCACTCCTGTTTGGAAACCTGTTGTGGAGGCGCTTAACAACCTTCAAAAAGGCGGAAGACTCGTTATTAATGCGATTCGCAAGGAAAATTACGACATTGATTATTGGTTGCATTTGAATTACGAAAAACATTTGTGGATGGAGAAGGAGATAAAAAGCGTTGCCAATGTTTGTCGTGCCGATGTGCAGGAATTTCTGCAAATTGCCGCCGAAATCCCGATAAAACCCGAAATTCGGGAATATGCTTTGGAAGACGCCAACAAAGCGTTGATCGAGCTGAAAGAAAGAAAAATCAAAGGAGCAAAAGTTCTGAGAATAAGTTAAGACGAGATAACAAAAACGAAAAGAATTAGACGCTGATTTGCGCTGATTATTTATGAAATTTAATCTTAACAAATCTGCGTTTAAATGAAAATCCGAATCGTTCCGTATTGCTCACTCCCAAGTGCGGAGTTTTGTGTTTTTTGCTTTTTTCGTTTGACAGAAAATATTTTATCCGGACTTTCGATTGACGGTTGATAA
>NATF01000092.1 GCA_002085205.1 Candidatus Cloacimonas sp. 4484_275
ATTTCACGAAAAATATTTGACAGTATAAATCCAAAGTTTTTTTCAGTTTCAAAAGAAAAACGGTGGAGAAATTTATGGAAAAAGACAAAAAGAAAGAAGTAGATAAAAAGATAGAAGAACTCATTACGGAAATTCAAGACAGAAACACGACCAATGAATTTCAGGATATTATGAAGAAGAGAAAAGCGAATATCTTTTTTCTTGTTTTCTTCATAATCGTAATCGCTTTTATCGTGATTGCCGTGATTTTTATGTTCAATGCCGAAAAATCGGAAAAAGAAAATACGGCTTTTATGAAAAAATCTTCTTCTCTCATTGTTCGGGAAACATTTTCTCCACTTTCAAAAGTTTATAATTTCGGAACAGATGATTTTTTAATTTAAGTTTTTAATTTTATTTTCTTCAATTACCAGCAAACGGTTTATTCGATTAATTACGGTTTTATATTTATTTCCGTCCGGAAAAGTTATTTCCAAATGAAAAGGCGGTTTTTCGTTTCCCAATCCAAAATGTTGGATTAACGAATTTTGATTCGTAGTTCCTTTTCCGCCCTCGATTTCTCTCGTTAACATAAGATTTCCGTTTGATAAAACTAATCTGCTGCCAATTCCGTCCGTATGATTTTTGGAAACGACTTTTATCTCAAGCCAGTTGCGAATGTTTCCCGTATCGTTTCTGAATAATTGAATTTTTCCGCCTGCAACTAGCATATCCAGATCTCCGTCGTTATCAAAATCGGCGAAGGCAACTCCCCAGCCGTTAAAATGACGAACTCCAGCTTGATAAGTGATGTCTCGGAATGTTTTGTCGCCGTTATTCATATAAAGGAACGACCTTCTTCCCGCATAAACGGAAGTGAGATAAAGATCAAGAAAACCGTCATTGTCCAGATCGCCCCAACACGGTTCGGAATGCGTTTCTTCATATTTAATTCCTGCCCGAGAACGAATATTTCCGAACTTTTGTTTTGATGATCCCAAGTTTTCATAAAGCATGGTTTTGTCCGAAAAATCGAGATAGCGCGGATGAGCGAGGTTGGCGGTTATCAAATCCAAATCTCCGTCGTTGTCGAAATCACCCCATTCCGAACCGATTGTGTGTCCCCACCAACCGTCTGTTTCATTACCGCTCACTCCCAAAGAACGAGCCTGATTCGTGAATTCTCCTTTTCCGTTATTTACCCAAAGAAAATTTTCCGTAAGTCTGTAATTGGAAACGAAAATATCCAAATCTCCATCACCGTCAAAATCACCAAAATTAACTCCTCGTCCGGCACGATTGATTTTATCTTTCGGAATTAAGTTTGCTTCTTCCGTCGCTTCCCGAAATTTTCCTTTTCCCATTCCGAGAAAAAATTGATCTTTTTCGTAAACATAATTCTTTTCATAATTTGCCAAATAAATATCCAGAAACCCGTCTGCGTTTACATCTCCCAAACCGATTCCTTCCGTGGAAACATGATTGTCTTTCAAAGAATTTTGTCCCGTTACTTTTTTGAATACATTGCCTGTATTCAACCAAACGTTTTCCGGTTCTTTGGTAACGATATCAAGCAAACCGTCGTTGTTGAAATCGCCCCAAAGTCCGCCGTTCGCCCGAATTCCGCTTGGGAAAGCCGTCGCTGTTATTTCCACAAAACGAAGCCCGCTTTCATTTTTAAACAAGCGGCAACCATTCAAAAGAAAATCCTGAAAACCGTCATTATCAAAGTCTCCCCAAGCTATTCGACTCGCCGAAATATCTTTCAAACCATATTCCGTGGTTACATCGGAAAAGGCGACATCATTGTAGCTGGTAAGGTTACGAACGAATTTGAGGCGATGGTTTTTTGGAGTATTTCTTTTGCTTTGTTATAATTACCAAACTTTATCAATAATTTGGAATATTCCGCTGTCGCCGCAATCGGAGCGGCGCGTTTTTCCAAATTCCATTCTTCCGAAGGATAAAACTTCAATTCCGGGTAAGAAAAAGAATTGTTGTAAGCCTGTCGAGCCAGTTTGAGAGCCAAAGTCGAATCACTGTTTTCCAAATATTTGGCGGAACGCAGAAAAGGTTCGTAATCGTAAGGAAAAGCCGTTCGATATTCTTGCAAAAATTTTTGTAATTCTTCTTTTCTGTTCAATTTATTAAGCGAGTAAGTGAGATATTGATACATTGTTCTCCGCCAATTGCGAGTAAGTGAGATATTGATACATTGTTCTCCGCCAATTTGTTCGCTGGTATTTTTTTAGCAGTTCGGAAATGATTGTTACTTTAAGCGAATCATTTCGCCAAACGGGATAAATTTTGTCATAAAATTCCGAATTTGCCAACTCGAAAGTTCGGGAATTTCAACAGCAGTTTTTCTTTGATTTTTTTGGCTTTGAGGCTGTCATCGGAAGTTTCCAACAACAGAAATTCCCGATAAGCGTCATACAATTTTTGCGGATTATTTTTCTTTTGGGAAAATTTTTCCGCTTCCGCTCTGATTTGTTTTTTGATTTCTGCTTGTCGTAACGAGTCTTCGGCGGAATTTTGCAACAATTTTCTCCAATATCGTTCTCTGTCCTGTTCTTGTTTATTTTCGGAGCAAGCGCCAAAGCTTAGAAATATCAATAAAAAAATCGGAATAATTTTCATGATTTATTTAAAACCTCCGGATTGACAATCTCTTTCGGCATTTTACCATGAATTAAATCGATGGCATTTTCCGCCGCAAGAATTCCCATTTTTGTTCTGGTATCGATGGTGGCGCTACCGGTATGAGGAGTGAGAACGGCGTTTTTGCATTCTGCCAAACCGGGCGTGAGAGCAGGTTCGTTTTCATAAACATCAAGACCGGCTCCGGCAATCCAGTTTTCTTGTAACGCCTTTACCAAAATTTTTTCGTCCACAATCGCTCCTCTGGAAGTATTAATCAGAAAAGCGTTTTTTCTCATCATTTTCAGCTCTTTTTCACCGATTAGTCTTTTCGTTTCGGCGGTGAGTGGAATGTGGAGCGTAACAAAATCCGATTTCGCCAGTAGTTCCGGCAAATCAACTTTTTTCGCCTGATATTTGGTTTCAATATTCGGTTTCCGTGAATTGCTCACATAAAGAATTTTCATATCAAATCCGCTTGCTCGTTTGGCGACCGCTTGTCCGATTCTTCCCATTCCGATAATTCCCAATGTTTTTCCGTAAACATCATTTCCCAAAAAGAACAAAGGTCCCCAACCTTTGAATTTTCCTTCTCTGGTGAATTTGTCCGATTCCACAACTCGTCTTGCCGTGGCGAGCATTAACGCCCAAGTCATATCCGCGGTTGTTTCCGTGAGAACGCCGGGTGTGTTGCACACGGGGATTTTACGAGCGGTTGCCGTTTCCACATCAATATTGTTATAACCGACAGCGTAATTGGAAATTCCCCGTAATTTCGGATTTGCTTTCAATATTTCCGCGTCAATGTTATCGGTGAGCAAACAAAGCAGAATGTCGCACCATTTAACGCCTTCCAAGATTTCCGCTTTTGTTAAAACGCGGTCTTCCGGATTCACTCTTACTTCAAAAACTGTTTCCAGCAAATCCATTGCCGGTTTTGGCAACAATCTGGTTACGAAAATTTTTGGTTTCATAATTTCCTCTCATTCGTGATTTAGAAAAAATTATTTGAATTTGTTTGCAATAACAAATTTGAATTTTCCGTTTTTTATTTCCTTTGCCGCTTTTTTTGAAATTTTTTTCAGATAATATTCGGCATTTTTCATTGCTTCTTCTTCGGTAATTTTTCTTCTCCGGTAATGACTAAATCGACGGTGGAAATGACTTTTTCCAAATTGATTATTTCCGAAACCACTTGGAATCCCGGTTTTAATTTTGCGTTCAAAAAAGCAAATAATCCGGCTCCCAATCCGCCCGCCGCTCCCGCTCCCACAAGGTTTGTCACATCAGTTCCCAAATCTCTTTTAACCAAAAAAGCAAACTTCTTTAATAAATCATCGATTAACGGCAATTCGGATACTTTTGCGCCTTTTTGTTTTCCGTAAACGAAAGCCGCTCCGCTTTTTCCCGTGAGTGGATTTCGAACATCATAAGCCGCGATTATTTCACTTTGGAAAATTCTTTTATCAAGTTGTGAAATGTCGATTTTTTCCAATTTTTGTAATCCGTTAAGTCCGAAAGGAATTTGCTTGCCTTTCCCGTCTAACAATTTTGCTCCCAGAGCTTGTGCCATTCCTGTTCCGCAATCAATTGTCGCACTTCCGCCGAGCCCAACGATAATTTTGGGAAAGCCTTTATCAAGAGCCGATTTTATCAATTCTCCCGTTCCGAAAGTTGTTGCGGTAAAAGGGTTTTTCTTTTGGGCGGAAAGCAATTCCAAACCGGAAGCAGCCGCCATTTCTATGATGGCGGTTTTTCCATTTTTCAAAACACCGTATTTTGCCGGAATTTTCTTTCCCGATGGAGAAGTTACTTTTTCTTCAATGAAAGAACCGCCGGTTGCATTTATTATTGCGGAAACAGTTCCTTCTCCTCCGTCTGCCAGAGGAAACAGAAAATAATGTGCATTTGGCAGAATTTCCGAGAATCCTTTTCGGATAGATTCCGCCGCCCGTTTCGCCGAAAGGCTTCCTTTGAATGAATCTGGCGCAATTAAAATTTTCATTTTTAGGGACGATAAATCCAAATATCGGATTAGTTGTAAAGTTAAAGATGAAAAAGAATTTCAAAATTGAAATCGGTTCCGAAATATTGAGATTTTGTTTTCGGCGGCTACAATGAAAAAAATTGACATTAGAATAGCGGTTTGAATTTTCTGAAAAAAATTATAAAAGGAGATACGGAATTATGAAAAAATTTATAGTTTTGATTTTGGCGCTTTTATTGGTTTTTCCGATTTTGCAGGCAAAATCGAAAAAAGGGTTTGTGACAACCGATTCCGGATTAAAGTATAAAATTACTAAAAAAGGCAAAGGAATTCAACCGAAACCGGGTGATAGAGTGCAAGTTCATTACACGGGAAAACTGCAAAACGGAATTGTTTTTGATAGCTCTATCAGTCGTAGGAAACCGTTCGAATTTGAATTGGGAGCCGGCAGGGTTATCAAAGGTTGGGAGGAAGGAATAGCGCTTTTGCACGAAGGCGATAAAGCCACTCTTATTATTCCGCCGGAACTTGGTTACGGAAGCAAAAAGGTAGGAAAAATTCCGGCAAATTCAACCATAATTTTTGATGTGGAATTAGTGAAAGTGATTCCGAAACCCCAAATAAAACCGTTTGATATTGAAGGGAAACCGACCATTTATTCCAGTTCCGGGATAAAATTTATTATAGTGGAAGCCGGAGAAGGAGAAAGTCCCAAAAAAGGACAAACCGTAGTAGTTAATTATACCGGATATTTACCGAACGGAACAATGTTCGATTCTTCTTTTTCGCGCGGAAAACCTTTTGAATTTAAGTTGGGTGTCGGGCAAGTCATCAAAGGTTGGGACGAAGGAGTTTCATTTATGAAAAAAGGCGGTAAAATCAGGTTTATTATTCCTTGGAAATTAGCTTACGGAGAACGGGGAAGACCACCCAAAATTCCGCCGAAAACGGATTTGACTTTTGATATTGAGCTTTTGGATATAAAATAATTTGTTTGTAAAATGGTTCTTTATTTTAGCGAAACTTAGCTCAGGGCATTTATCGTCTTGGGCTAAATTTGTTTTTTCAGGATTTTTTCAGCTTCTCGCAAGTCGGCGGGTGTATCAATTCCGATTCCTCGATAATCCGTTTCTACCATTTTTATCTTTATGCCGTTTTCCAAAAGTCGAAGTTGTTCCAATTTTTCTATTCGTTCGAGTTTTCCAACCGGCAATTGAACGAATCTCATCAAAATTTCTTTTCGGAAAGCGTAAACGCCGATGTGTTTGTAATAGCTGATTTTTGTCGCTTCCGAATCTCGTGGGAACGGAATTGCGGCACGCGAAAAATATAGAGCAAAATTATCTTTGTCACACACGACTTTCACATTATTCGGATTTTTCACATTTTTCTGGATTTTATGCATTAGAGAAGCGACTTCAATTTCTTTATTTTCAAAAACGGAAATTAGTTTTAAGAGTGGTTTTTCCGAGATAAAAGGTTCGTCTCCCTGAATATTGACGACGATATCACAATCAAGTTTGGAACAAACTTCAGCAACGCGGTCGGTTCCGCTTTTATGTTTCGGGGAGGTGAAAACGACTTTTCCGCCGAAATTTTCAACGGCGTCAAAAATGCGTTGATCATCGGTGGCAACGATAATTTCATCGAAAATTCCGCTGTTTTTTGTTCTTTCGTAAACATGTTGGATTATCGGATTTTTACCCAAAATCGCCAACGGTTTTCCGGGAAATCTGGTTGAATTGTAGCGAGCAGGAATAATTGCCGCAATTTTCATTTTCTTTTCATCTCCATTTCCAAATAAACCGTGTAACCGATGAGAGAATCTTTCATTTCGGTTCGAATATAACTGCGGGAAATTCTCAAGTTACCGATAATTTTGTTCGTTTCCAGAGTAATTAATTTTTCAATTTCTTCATTTTTACTTTTTACCAAACCCTCCACATTTTTTTCCAAATAATCAGCAATTTGCAATCGTGCTTTTTCGGCGGCTTTTTCCCACGCAATGATTAAATCCGACGAAGTTGCGGAAACATAAGTTTTAAGTTTGTGATTTTCTTTCGTTATTTTATTCTCAGCCAACCAAGAAGGTTCCGGCAAATAGTTTTTTTTCTT
>NATF01000093.1 GCA_002085205.1 Candidatus Cloacimonas sp. 4484_275
ATTCTGCGGTCAAAATCCATTCCGATAACCATGTCGGTTGTTTTTCCGTTTGGAAGGGTTCGCAATTTGCCTTTATATTTATTTCCGTCTAATTTATCGTAAGGAAGGGCAATTAGAGTAAATTCTTTTTTCGCAAAAATGCTCTTTTCCAAATCGTCCGGCACGGGTCGAAACATATTATCGGTAAAAAGAGCGGTGAGAGCTTTATCCGTAATTGTCTTTACCGGCAAAGCATAAGCGGAATCCGCTCCCAAAACCCGATTGGTGACAAAAAGTTCGCTTTTCGTCTCAATTGTTTTCAAGGCGTCTTCCAAAATCATATCGAATGTTTCGGGTTCCAAAGGAATATTATTCGGCGAATCCCAATCGATTTTATGTTTGCTTTCGGGATGCTGAACTATCAAAGTATCTTTGGGACTGCGACCGGTGGAATCCGTGGGAGTCCAAGTAACCAAAGCGCCATTTGCCGAGACCAGCGCTTCTTTATTATCGACCGCTTTTTTTATCAGCGTTTTTCTATCCAAATCGATAAACAGCCGCGGAAAATTTTTTAAAATGGAATTTAATCGGTTTTTAAGATCGTTTTTCATTATTATCTCCGTATTCAAAATATAATAGAAATTTTTGCATAAATAAAAGAACTATTATTTTTTTTTAAGAGGGTTGAATAAAAAATTTCAACAGGTAATAAAAGGTGAAAATTGGAAAAATTTATATTATTGGGAATAAAAAAAAGCAACCTTTTGGTTGCTTTTCTAAACTCTTTCCGGATAGACGCTGACAAATTTTCTGCCTGCCTTTTTCGTTTCAAATTTAACGAATCCGTCTATGAGACTGTAAATTGTGTAATCTTTTCCGATGCCGACATTTGAACCTTTATGAATTTTGGTTCCTCTTTGTCGGACAATAATATTTCCGGCTAATACTTTTTCGCCGCCGTATTTTTTCACGCCCAAATATTGGGGATTGCTGTCTCGTCCGTTTTTACTGCTTCCGACTCCCTTTTTATGTGCCATATTTTCCTCCAGCGGTTAGTTGACTATCTCTTTGATTTTGATTTTTGTATAGTTTTGTCTGTGACCTTGTTTCTTCTGATAGCCTTTTCTTCTTTTCTTTTTGAATACGATAATTTTCTTTTCTTTTTCGTGAGCCAAAACTTCGGCAATCACTTTTGCATTCTCAACGGTAGGATGACCGATGATTTTGTCTTTTCCGTTATCCAAAATAAGAATTCTGTCTATTTCTATTTCAGAACCCACTTCCAGGTTTTTCAAATACGGAACCTTCAAAGTCTGGTCTTTTTCGACCTTGAACTGTTCACCTTTAAAATCCACTATAGCAAACATTTTATCTCTCCACTAATATCTTTATTTAAAGAAAAACAAAAAGATTTTGCTCGGTTTTAATGTCAAGCATTATATTTGGTTGTTATATCTTCATTATTTTCAAGAGAATAGATTTTAAATTTATCTTGCGCAATCTTACTGTCACCGATAATTTCCAGTTTGTTATCGACATCCTTCAAAAGTTCGGGATTATTTTCAAAAAATTCTTTCACATTTGGGTTTACCACAATCTTCAGCGGCATTTTTTTGTTTTTTGCCCGGTCTCTTTTCAAAAAACTCTTTAACACTTGCAACACTTCCTCTTTGTCCTTTTCCCGTTTCATATCGATGAAATCGATAACCATTATTCCGCTCAAATCTCTCAATCGGATTTGACGAGCGATTTCATAAGCCGCTTCCATATTTGTTTTTTTTATCGTATCGTCGTAATTTTTCTTTCCGGTAAAACTGCCGGTATTTACATCGATGGCAACCAATGCTTCCGTTTGTTGAATGAGAATATTTCCGCCGCTGGGAAGAAAAACTTTCGATTGGAAAATCGTTTCCATCTCCTTTTCGATTCCGTAAGCGTCGAAAATGGGAGAATCTTCCTGATAAAGTTCGATTCTTTGAATAAGTTCCGGAGAAATATCTTTCAAACGAGAAATAATTTTGTTGCGCATATTTTTGTCGTCGATAATCAATCTGTCCACATTCGAACTGAACAAATCGCGAATTAAAGTATATGAAAGGTCGTTTTCATCAAAAATACAAACAGGCGGTTTCGCGTATTTTATCTGCTTTTCAATCAATTTCCAAGTTTTAAAAAGACCGTTATATTCCTGAGCAAATTCCTCTTCCGTGTTTCCCTCGGATTCCGTGCGCACAATTAAACCGATGTTCGGATGTTTGATTTTTTTCAGAATTTTTTTTGAGAGACGATCTTTTTGGAAATGGCAATTCGGTTGCCGTTGGGGATAAACACCAAGAATTTTCCGGGAAGCGATATTTTCCCGGTTTTTGGAAATGGCGATTCGGTTGCCGTT
This sequence comes from Candidatus Cloacimonas sp. 4484_275, assembly GCA_002085205.1. Taxonomy (GTDB): domain Bacteria; phylum Cloacimonadota; class Cloacimonadia; order Cloacimonadales; family TCS61; genus 4484-275. The sequence goes on from NATF01000093.1 coordinate 2,372, forward strand.
GGGGATAAACACCAAGAATTTTCCGGGAAGCGATATTTTCCCGGTAAGCCTTGCTCCTTTTTTTCCTAACGGATCTTTGGTTACCTGAACAACTATCACTTCTTGATGAGGGTGAAGAATGCTTTCTATCTTTGAAGAGTCTTTCCCCATTTTGATTTTTTTTTCACCGAAAAGAAATTTGGGATTTATATCCTTGTAATGCAAAAAAGCGGTACGACTGAGACCGACATCAATGAAAGCCGCTCCCATTCCCGGCAAAACATCTTTCACAATTCCTTTGTAAATATTGCCGACCATCACATTTTGATTTTTCTTTTCGGCAAAAATTTCCACCAACTTGTTGTTTTCCAAAATAGCGATTCTTTTCTCAAACGGATGAGAATTAACAATTATTTCATTTAATATTTTTTCCTTCATAGTTAAAAATTAAGCGCTTAAAAAGCATTTATATCGTCAAGCATTTTCTTTTTTCTTCCTAAAAATTAAAATAATAAAAATCTCCGAAATTGGGAATAGGAACTCCAAATGAAGACGATTTTGCTTATTTGTCGAGAAGCCGTAAAAGATATTTGACAATTTGGAAAGATAACTAAATTTTTGCCTGTGTTTTTTAAATCAATTTTTCAAAAGAAAGAAAGAGGGTAAAATGTTTTATCATGAAATAATCGATAAGTTGATGAAAGAAGAGGAAAATAACATCAACAGGATGTACTTGCAAGAGATTAAATTGAAATGGGAACATTTTGAACAAACTGCTGCGGAAAACAAAGAAAGCAACGAAGAGCTCACAAAAGCACTTAACGATTTTGCCAAAATGATTTCCAACAAAAAATTCAAATACAGCCAGGCTTCCCGAAAAGGATTCAAAAAAAATTCAATGGTTTTTTCTCCTTTGTATTTGGCAAATGTTGTCTCCATTTTTATCGAAAGAAGCGGAATTTTGGAACATAAAGGAATCAATTGGGGATTTCAATCGTTTAGCACCAATCTCAAATTTAATCCCAAAAATCTTTGTTCGATTGAAAAAGACCCCGGTTATGAATTTTCCGATTCACCGGAATTTCTACAATTGGCTCAAAAAATGGATTTTCAATTTCGTATTCGCGGGAAAAGAAATTTTAAAAAGTATGAAATTACCTTGCCGCTTCTGGTTTTTCACATCGTTAAAAATCTGACTAACGAAGATTTTATCAGATTTGATTATTACGCCAAAATTGCCAAAAACACATTTGAAAAATCCCGCTCGATTATCATCACGGAAACGCTTGATACCGATTATGTTCCCGAACTCAGTAACTCGCCCGTCGATGTAATTTTTATCCTCAGAAAACAACAAAAAGCAAAAACCGAAGAGGAAATTTCTTTGGATGTGATTGATGCCATCGAGAAAAAAATCTTGGATTTCATCCACGAAAAAGAAGAAAAAAGCGAAGCCTACAAAAACACAGGAATAATAGAATAAACGGAGAATTTTATGAATAACACCGATATTTCAAAAGCCATGAAAATAAAATTGGAAAATACGCTTCCACCCTATCCGAAATTTGTGGAAGGAATTAGAAGAGCTCCCAAAAGAGAAATGAAACTTAACCGTCGGGAAATTGAATTAGCTTTGAAAAATGCTTTGCGCTATGTTCCCGAAGAATTGCACGAAAAATTGGCACCGGAATTTTTGGAAGAACTTCTCACTCACGGTCATATTTACGGTTATCGTTTTCGTCCCGAAGGCAGAATTTACGGTAAACCTATCGACGAATACAAAGGAAAATGTCTGGAAGGAAAAGCTTTTCAGGTGATGATCGATAACAATTTGGATTTTGAAACGGCTCTTTATCCTTATGAACTCGTCACTTACGGCGAAACCGGTTCCGTTTGTCAAAATTGGATGCAATATCGATTGATCAAAAAATATTTGGAAAATCTTACGCATGAAAACACTCTTGTTGTGGAAAGCGGTCATCCGCTCGGACTTTTCAAATCGCGTCCGGAAGCTCCTCGCGTGATCATGACCAACGGACTCATGGTCGGCATGTTCGATAATCAGGAAGATTTTAATCGAGCCAACGCGCTCGGAGTCGCCAATTACGGACAAATGACCGCCGGCGGTTGGATGTATATCGGCCCGCAGGGAATTGTGCACGGAACTTATAACACGATTTTAATTGCCGGAAGAATGAAACTCGGTGTTCCGCAAGACGGAGATTTGCGCGGAAAATTGTTTGTGTCTTCCGGACTCGGCGGAATGAGCGGAGCGCAACCGAAAGCCGTGGAGATAGCAAACGGTGTCGGCATTTTTGCCGAAGTGGATTTTTCGCGAATAGAAACCAGACACAAACAAGGTTGGGTGAGCGAAATCACCGATTCGCCGAAGAAGGCGTTCCAAACAGCCCGAGAATTTCTCAAAAAGAAAGAGAGTATTTCCATTGCTTATCACGGTAATATTGTCGATTTGCTCGAATACGCCGTTAAGGAAAAAATTCACATTGATCTTTTATCCGACCAGACTTCTTGTCACGCCGTTTACGAAGGCGGATATTGCCCGCAAGGGCTCACTTTTGAAGAAAGAACGGAAATGTTGGCAAACAACAGAGAAAAATTTATCGAGCTCGTAAATAAGTCGCTGCGAAAACATTTTGATGCCATCAAAAGTTTGGTCGAACAAGGTTCATATTTCTTTGACTACGGAAACAGTTTTATGAAAGCGGTTTTTGATGCCGGCGTAAAAGAAATTTCCAAAAACGGAAAAGATACCTACGAAGGTTTTATATTCCCCAGTTATGTGGAAGATATTCTCGGTCCGGAGCTTTTTGATTACGGATACGGTCCTTTCCGTTGGGTTTGTCTTTCCGGGAAAGAAGAAGATTTGATTAAAACCGATAAAGCTGCCGCCGAATGTATAAATCCTAACAGAAGATATCAAGACAGAGATAATTATATTTGGGTGCGCGACGCGATGAAAAACAAACTCGTGGTAGGTACGCAAGCGCGCATTCTTTATCAGGATGCGCAAGGTCGTCTGGCAATCGCACTCAAATTCAATGAAATGGTCAGAAAGGGAGAAGTCGGTCAAACTTCCAACATCAAAGACGGCTCGAATGTAATGGCGGAAATGGCAACACAATGTTATGCCGGAAATGCGGCGCGCGGAATGAGTTTGGTTACGCTCCACAACGGCGGCGGAGTAGGAATCGGAAAAGTTATCAACGGCGGTTTCGGAATGGTTCTGGACGGTAGCAAAAGAGTTGATAACATTTTAAAATCGGCATTCCCGTGGGATGTGATGGGAGGAGTTGCGCGCCGTGCTTGGGCGAGAAATGAAAATTCAATTTCCACCGTAATCGAACATAACGAAAAATTTGCCGAAACCGACCACATTACCCTTCCTTTTATTCCTAAAGAAGGTTTGGTGGAAAAACTGGTAGAAGAAAAATTGAAATAATGCAGATTTCATTAGCGGAAGATTTACAACGGAAAAAAGCCGATTTATCAGAATTTAAAGATATTGCTATCCGCATTTTATCACATCTGGATAATGTCATAACTGGTAAATCAGCATACAATGATTATCTACTTTTGGTCTCGGATTATGCCGGAATACGAAAAAGTCTGAGACCAATAAATTCAAAATTATTCATTTTCGATATAGATGAATTTAAAAATGAATATCATAAATTTTCCGAAATCTTACGAAATCTTTCATTGAGAAATTTTAATTTTGGTAAACGAGATTATCTTACTATCGATAAAGTTACTTATACTTTGCAGCAATCAATAGGAATAGGTCTCGATTTATTCGTGGAAAGCAATAGCGCCAAAAAGCATGTCGGCAACAGATTTGAAGAATTGATTAAAACAATTATCGATAGAATAAATATTTCAAATAAAAAAATCATTCTCAAAATTCCTTACACTTCTAAAGATTTTTATCGTTGCGAAACCGATTTGGTTATTTCTTCTGATAATATTCTAAAATCATCGTCGGAAAATACCTAAATGATGTTCAAAGAAAAAAAGAAGACAAGATTAGTTATACTTTTGTTTCTCATTTATTCATGGTTTATACGAAATTTTTAACAAAACTGGAAGGTGTCTATTTTATCGATTTACCGAAAGCCGCAAAATTACCCGCTTTTCAGAATTATATTTTTTCTTTTTCAAAATTTCTTTTGGAAGATATCTGGAAGTTGCTCAACCTCGAAGTTTAGCTCTCCGGTTTAAAGATTTCTTTTCATCTTCTCCCGTCCGAATTCGTTTTAAATGTTCCTGATCGGACAACCGTTTTTTGATGATTTCACAGTATTCTCGATTGATTTCCGAACCGAGCCATTTTCTTTTCAATGCTTCCGCAACTGCATAAGTCGATATTAAATATAAATTGCTTTGATTTTCGGAAATGCAAAATACTTTCATGAGAACGTCCCCAATCGTTACCGAGATTTGCTTTATTGCGATAGAACCAGACGAGCCATTTACAACCTTTGAATAATCCGCTTGCCGCCCATTTCAAATCTGCCAAAATTTCCGAAAAACCACAAACATATAATGAACCTTTTGGAGTGAGGACCCGATATGCCTCCATTATCCAACGCATACTCCACTCGATATATTTTTTTTGGGATTCAAAAGTATCCCATTCTGCTTTTTTGATATTATAAGGCGGATCGGCAAAAATTAAATCCGCTGACTGAGATTTTAAACTTCCTAAAAAATCCATTACATCGCAATTATAAAGTTTTCCCATTTGAGTTTCAAAAAAAGGTTCAATCTCAATGGAAGATTCTAAATTTCTTGGTTCCAAACTTATTTCCATTTCATTTTTTAATTTATTTATCTGTTCCCGCGTATAAACCCGAAAATTATTTATCGGATGACGACTCGTTTTAAATTTGTTGGTTTTATCCCATCTTCGCAAAGTTTGTGAACTTATTCCAAGCATTTTTCTGTAACTTGTTTAGTCAATGTTAATTACTCAAAATTTCTCCAATTTTGCCTCTCTATCTATATATACTAAGATAATTATTCT
>NATF01000094.1:0-5149 GCA_002085205.1 Candidatus Cloacimonas sp. 4484_275
TAATTTGCCGAATAAAGGTAAGTTATCAATTCGTCGAAAGCTTCTTTGTTAAACCAGAGTTTGTTATCAAATTCGTTGAATTTTAGAATCTTTTGAATTTCAATATCATTGAATAATCGGCGAACCAATTTTGTTGTTTCGGTCTTTCCAATTTCCTTCCATAAATTTTGATATTTCAAAGCAATTTTCAAAAATCGCGTAAAATCGCCGGCGCGAGTTTTTGACAATAATTCGGAAACGCTTTTCTCAATCTCGTCTGCCAACATTAATTCATCAAGCAATTGAGCGCTGCGGGTTTCGTAGTCCGTTTCGGAAATCAATTTTCCCAGATGCCGCAACAAGATAAAAATAATGATGAAATAATCGGTGTCTTTTTCGATTTCCAAATCTAATTCAGCCGATTTTCCGGCGAGAAGCAAATCCAGTTCGGAAATGATTAAATCGGATATTTCGGTGGTATCGGCGGAACTTTTCAAGTAGGATGTCGTTTTTGAGATATTCATACAGAAAAATCTCGTATTCTTTGGTGCGGATTTTCCTGAGAACTTTCATTTTTCGGAGATTTTCCGGTTTGATAATTTCCGAAAACGAGGAAATGACGGAAAGAAGATTTATTTTTTTCAACATTTTTCGGATGTTTTCCGTGCCGCCGCCTTGAAGATATTTTGCCAGTTTTTCGTAATCTTTTTGCTCGTTGTCTTTAACTTCATAAAAATCCAGAAAAACTCTGTATTTGAAAGCTCCCAATTCCTGATGTAAACCTTTTTCGTGAATTTCCGCCGAATTGCGCACGAATTCCAGATTGGAAATAACATCACGGAAAATCACATAATAATCCGAATTGTGATGTAAACGCAAAGCTTCTCCGAGTTTCTTTTGTTTCCAGATTCGATCGCCTTTTTCATTGACGACGGAATGCGGCGCGTGATGAATCCAGCCGGAAGTGGCTTCGAATTTGTTGTGATAAACAACAAGAGAAAGTTCTCCGTCTTTTTCATTGGAATAAGCAAAAACATTTTCGTTTAGGACTCCCGAATCGGTTATGAAATCATACAGCAGGAAATTTTCGACCTCAGAAAAAAGATGTCGTTTTTTCATCAAAGGAAATATTTCTCTTTGATGCCGCTCGACCAGATATTTATCTTCTTTTTCATCCAATCGGGGACGGGCAAATTCCATTCCGTAACGCTCGGTAAAGCCTTCTATTTGTCCGTGGGCGAACATCGGAAGTCCCGGCATCGTAACCATCAAAATACAGATTCCGAAATATTTGTCGTCTTTGCCGAATTGAGCGATTGCGGTTTCTTCGTCGGGATTGCTCATAAAATTCACGAATCGTTTGAGAATTTGCGGATTGAAACCGAGAACATTGAAAACGGATTGTCTGTATTTCGCGTTTTCCTCGTTTTTGAGCATATTCATAAAAGCGCTGTTGTAAACGCGGTGCATTCCGAGTGTGCGAACGAAATAACCTTCCATCATCCAAAAAGCCTCTGCCAGAAGAAGCGTGTTCGGCGCCTCGATTGCCACTCTGTCCACAACTTCCCGCCAAAATTCTTTGGGAAAATATTTGTTAAATTCTTTCTTCGTCATTCCGAATTCGGAACGCGTGGGAATATCTCCGCCGCTTCCGGGCTCGGGAAACCATAATCTTTGATAATGTTTTTTTGCCAAAGTCATGGCGGCATCAAAACGAATGATCGGAAATTCTTTGGCAATCTTGATTATTTCCCGAATAACCGCTTCCCGCACTTCCGGCAAAAGATAATTTAATTGTGCCGTATCATTCCAAGGAAAACCGGTGCCGTCGTTTCCGTGATAAACAAATCTCGTTTGATTATTCGCTTTGTCGTAAAATTTGAAGACTACTGCGGCGTCGGTTTTGTCGTAATAATGGTCTTCGATTTTAATTTCGAAATTCGGATCGGGAGAAAGATTTTCTCCGTTGAAAGTATAATTGGGAAAAGGTGAATAATCGAGTTGCAGAAACCATTCCGGATGTTGTAAAATCCAGTCGGAATCGATTCCCGTGTGGTTGGGAACCATATCGCAGGCGAGTCTGATGTTATATTTTGCGGCGGTTCTTTTTAATTTTTTCAATGCTTCTTCGCCGCCGAGAGCGGAAGCAACTTTGTAATTTTTCAAAGAATAGGCGGAAGCGATTGCCTCGGAATTGCCGCATAAATGTTTGATTCGCCGAGAAGCGGGACTTCGTTCCCAGATACCGATAAACCAGAGTCCGCTGAATCCCCGTTCAGACAAAATGCGCAATTCTTCTTCGGGAATTTCATCGAGACGGGAAATTTTTCTGCCGTATTTCTTGCCGAGTTGATGAAAATTTTTCATATTCCTCTTCTTCGTCAAAAGAATAAATTTGACTTTCTCCGGGTCCGGGAATTCCGAATTTCAATGCGTTTTGATATAATTGAGCTGACCTTCAATGCTATCCGGTGATGCTTCAATCGGTTTCAAAAGCAACCTTATCAGATTTGAAAAATGAAGCGGCGGTTTGGACTCGAAATAATCGCTTAAATCAACAATTAAGTTTTCATAAATCCGGTTTTTTTCAAGATTGCCGTCATCAAAAAGTTCCCGATATTTTGCAAAAGCGGGATTGATATTGGCGATTTTGTTTATTAACATTTCACGCAGAATTTCCTCTTTGGAAGAAATCTTGAGTTCGAATTGTTTCGTGAAATTTTCAAATAAATCGTTAAAAGCGTAATCGGGATATTTTTCCGATAGAAATTTATTCGCTTCTAAAAATGCTTCGGATGAGATTTCTTTTTCATATTTGAGAATCAAAAAACGAAAAATTTCCGTGATTAATTGAATTCCGAACAATTCTCCGCTTTGGGCAATTTTGTTTGGGAAAAGCGAATGTTTCCAAACGGAGTTCAATTTTTCGGCAAAAAATCTGACGGAGAGAAAATCGGGAAAGATTAATTCTCCGTTCTTATCGAATTGAAATTCATTCAAATCAAACTTTATTTTCGCCTTTCTGTTTAATATCAATTTCTCACTCCAATAAAATTTTATTTAGCGAAATCACGGATAAATTTTTCGTTCAATATGTCAAATCATTGCCAAAATTGTTAAGAAAAAGATTGCCGATCTTGTTTTCCGGCAAAAAATTGCAGGGAAATCAAAAGAGAATTGTCATTATCGGTGAAAACGGAGAAAGAAGTTAAAAAGGTGGTTATTTATGAAATTGAGAATTTTTTGTTTTGTGTTTATTTCTATTGTTTTTTTTCTCAACGGGTTTGCCCATATTTCCGATGTTATTTATGACGATTCGCAGGTTTTGGAATTTTATCTCACTTTTCATCAGGAAAATTTTTGGGAACTTCTTTATGAAAATTATAATAACGGAGCGGAAGAATACATTCCTGCCGATTTTGAGTTCAACGGTGAACTTTTTGAAAATGTCGGAGTGCGTTTTAAAGGTTTTTCTTCCATGAATTCATATCCTACCGAAAAAAAGCCGTTCAAAATCAAATTTGATGAATTTGTCGAAGACCAAGAATTTTACGGAGTAACAAAAATCAATCTCGGCAATAATTTCAAAGATCCCACTTTTCTGCGGGAAAAACTTTTTTACGACATCGCCAATAAATACATTCCTTCCGCGCGGGCTAATTTTGCCAAACTTTTCATTAACGGCGAATATTGGGGATTATATACGAATGTGGAACAGATAAATATGAAATTTATCGAGAAAAATTTCGGCGAAAGCGAAGACGGAAATCAGAAAACGATTGGTCTGATTTGGTAAACTTTATCGATGTCATCAATAATTCGTCCGCAGAAGATTTTTCCGATAACCTGCAAGAAGTTTTTCATGTGCAAAATTTTCTTTTCTTTTCCGCTTTGAATAATCTATTTGTGAATCTGGACAGCTATTTCGGAAGCGGACACAATTATTATGTTTATCATCGTTCCGATACCGACAAATTCATTCATATTCCTTGGGATTGCAACGAAACTTTCGCCAATTTCACTTGGAATATGAATCCTTATCAATTAATGCACCTGCCGATTTTTTGGGAAAATCCGCCTAATCAGCCTCGTCCGCTGATTACTCGCATCTTCGATAACGAGGAATTGCGCGATTTATATTTGATGGATTATCAGTTTATTTTGGAAAATGAATTTAGAGAAGACATTCTTTTTCCGAGAATCGATGAGCTTGCGAATTTAATTCGTCCCGCGGTTTACGAAGATACGCTGAAAATGTTTTCCAATGAATTATTCGAGCAAAATTTGGAAGAAGATATCCAATTTATGAACGGCATAATTTTTGGGCTGAAATCGTTTATAACTGCGCGTAGAAACATTATTGAAGACCAACTTGCCGGTTTTAACATCGAAGATCGCACGGAAGGTCTTTTCATAAATGAATTCATGGCAAAAAACGAATCCGTGATTGCCGATGAAAACGGAGATTACGAAGATTGGGTGGAAATTTACAATGCAAATGATTTTTCCGTTAATTTGGAAGGACTGTTTTTAACCGATGATGCGCAAACTCCGGATAAATGGCAATTCCCAAATATTGAAATTCCCGCCGGAAGTTTTCTGCTTATCTGGACCGACAACGATGAAGAAGACGGAGAATTGCACACGAATTTCAAATTGAGCGCCAGCGGAGAATATTTGGCAATTTATAATCGTGATGCGATTATTCCCGTGGATAGTTTAACTTTCGGCGAACAAGAAGAAGATATTTCTTACGGCAGATTTCCGGACGGCTCCGAACAATGGGAATTTTTTGAAAATCCTACTCCGGGAAATGCCAACAGTTTTACCTCTTTTGACAGCGAATTTGTGCATGATAATTATTTTGAAATTTCCCTCTTCCCGAATCCGGTGTCGGAAAAATGTAAATTTGTGTTTTATTCCGCAAAGAACGAACCGAATAATGCAAATGTTTCTTTGAAAATTTATAATGCCAAAGGTCAACTTGTCCAAACTTTGCTGGAAGATGAAAAAATCGAAAATAATTCTTTGGTGTGGAATCGAGGAAACATTTGTTCGGGAGTTTATTTTTACCAATTGAAGACAGACGGAATCTCAATTGTAAAAAAGATGATTTTAAAATAAATTTTTATTCGGTTCGAACAAAAAAACAATTTCAATCCACTACATT
>NATF01000094.1:5172-8424 GCA_002085205.1 Candidatus Cloacimonas sp. 4484_275
TTTTAGTGCGATATCGAAGATAATTTCTTATTGACACAAAACTTTTGTGAAAAAATCTACAGATTGTTTAAAGAAAAATACGGAACAACCCTTCGGAAAATCTATCCGTTTTTCGAAAGGTTGATAAGATAATATGAAAAATATAAAAAGAATTTATAAAATTATGTTCCGTTATTGGGGCTATTTGGTTGCCGGATTATTCTTCATGTTCGGTTATGCTCTTTTTAGCGGCGTTAGTATAATGATGGCAATTCCGCTTTTGGATAATGTGTTCAAATCGGAAAGAAACACCATTCTTTTTACAAATGCTCATTCTTTGTTTTCGGCGATAAAAAATCTTTTTGACGAGTTCCTCACCAATTACGGTAACATTTTTGCCTTAACGGAAAAAAATAATTATGAACCCTTTTTGGAAAAATTGAAAAACATTCTCTCTTTGACCGATCCGATGTTGCTTCTTTGGTTGATAAGCATTTTCATTATTGCGGTTATAATTTTGAAAAACATTTTCTTTTACGGCAACAAAATTATGTTCGTTAATCTGCGAGGAAAAACCATCAGAGATATTCGCAATCAAATTTTCCGAAAATATCTTTATCAGTCACTCGCATTCTTCAATAAAAACAGAGTCGGTGATTCGCTCGTCCGTTTGAATTCCGATGTGAATATTGTCAGCGACCTTTTTGTCGGCTCTCTTTTCAATGCCTTAAGAGATGTTATTTTGCTTCTGGTTTATGCCAGAATCGCCTTTTTCCTAAATCCCAAACTGTTTCTTTTAAGCCTTTTTCTTTTCCCGGCATTTAGCATTATCGTTAGTCTTATCGGAAAAAAGATAAAAAAATATTCGAGGCGTATTCAAGCTCAATCTTCCAATCTTTTTTCCAATGTGGAAGAAGTTCTTAACAGCATGAAAATCGTAAAAGCCTTCGCGCGGGAAGATTATGAATATAAAAAGTTTGCTTTGATAAACAAAAAATTTTTCCGGTTCTGGCGAAAAGCAAGATTTTATCATGCGTTCAATGTTCCGCTTTCGGAAATCACCAGCACCGTTACGGGAGTCGTCGTTCTGATTGTCGGCGGTAAACAGGTTTTGTCCGCTAACAGCAGTTTTACTTTGGGAAGTTTCATCACTTTTTTGTTGGCAATTTTTTCCATGTTACATCCTTTGAAAAATATCACAAAAGCTTACGCAAACATCAGAAAAGCTCTGGTTTCGCTTGATAGAATTTCGGAAATATTAAATCGAGACTCGGAAATTACGGAGAAATCCGATCAGGTGGCAAAAACAGACTTTAACGATAAAATCGAATTCCGAAATGTTTCTTTTTCTTACGACAAAGATAACAAAGTCTTATCAAACATAAATCTTACCATCAACAAAGGGGAAAAAGTTGCCATCGTGGGAAGCAGCGGTTCGGGAAAAACAACTTTGGTAAATTTACTTTCTCGTATGTATGATACGGATTCCGGCGAAATTTTGATAGACGGAGTTCCCATAAAAAATATCAAATTACACGATTTGCGCACCCTTTTCGGAACGGTAACGCAGGAATCCATTCTTTTTTCGGGAACGGTAAAGGAAAATATCGCTTACGGCTCGCTGAAAGAAGTTTCAGAAAAAACTATTATTAAAGCCGCCCAAATCGCTTTTGCCGACGAATTCATCGAAAAAATGCCGAATAAGTATGATGAAATACTTAATCCGAAAGCCTCAAATGTTTCCGGCGGACAAAAGCAAAGACTTTGCATCGCCAGAGCAATTGTGGGAAATCCGCCTATTCTGATTTTCGATGAAGCAACCAGTTCACTGGATACGGAAGCCGAACAAAAAGTTCAAAAAGCGATTGACCGAGCTACGGAAAACAGAACCGTAATTGTGATTGCTCACAGAATTTCGACCGTTCTTTCCGCCGACAAAATTATTGTTCTTGATAAAGGAAAAATCGTTTGTGTGGGAAAACACGAAGAACTTCTGAAAACTTGCAATCGTTATCGCACACTTTACGAAATTCAATTTGCAACAAATTCCAAAATATGAAAATTCTTTTTTATTTATCAAAAAAATATTCCATTCCGATCGTAAACCCGCTCATCGATTACTTATTAAAAACAAATAATGATTTTGCACTTTATTTATCCGAAAAAGTGCGAAATGCGTTACCGGAAGAATGGAAAATTTTTACTATTCTCAATTCCGTTTCTGAAGCAAAAAAATTCAATCCCGATTTTGTAATTGTTCCGGGAAATTTTGTTGATCCGCGTATTCCCGGAATAAAAGTGGAAATTTTTCACGGATTGGGAATTGAAAAAAAATCACATTACAAAATTCGCCATTTTTTCGATGTTTACTGCACTTCGGGTCCTTTTGTCACCAAAAAATTTAACGCCCTTCAAAAAAAATATAAATACTTTTCCGTGATTGAAACCGGTTGGCCAAAAATAGATTATATTTTGAATTTTCCGAGAAATGACCTCAAAACAAAATTTAACATACCGAAGGACAAAAAAATCATTCTTTACGCTCCCACTCACAGTCGCAAAATGCAATCGGCGGAAGTCCTTTTACCGATAATTCCGAAAATAATTCGAGATGATGAATTTTGGCTGATTAAATTTCATGAATTAATGAAAAAAGAAATTGTTGATGATTTCACCAAACGGAGCAAAAAAAATGTTTTGCCGATTAACAGTTACGATATAACGCCCTTTCTTCATCTGGCGGATGTGCTTGTTTCCGATACATCTTCCGTTATTTACGAATTTATGATTTTGGATAAACCGGTCGTTACTTTTCGCACTCAAGACCGCATAGACAAAGGAATCAATATTAAAGAACCGCAAGAATTACGAACCGCTTTGGACAGAAGTTTGGCAAATCCGATGGAATTTCACGAAAACAGAATGAAACATTTATCGGAAATAAATCCTTATCGTGACGGAAAAACGGCAAAACGCATCTTTGAAACTTTGATAAATTTGGAACTTCCGAAAAAGAAAAAACCGATAAATTTATTCAGAAAAATGCAAATTCTTTACCACGAAAAAAGGAAAAGACGAGAAGAAAATTTGGGGTCTTTTTCTTGTTCCTCAAAAAAATGAGATCGAAAAAAAATTAAAAGCCGAAGGATATAAAATTACCGATAATCCGAAAGGTTTTGATTTGGTGATAACCGGCGACGCTCTTAAAAATCCGGAAAAATACGGAGATACCGTTCGGTTTCATCTCGACCATGGCGTCGGAATCAAAACTTT
>NATF01000095.1 GCA_002085205.1 Candidatus Cloacimonas sp. 4484_275
GGCACGCTTTCATCGCTTCCCCAAGCATTACCGTTTACATATTTAAATTCGTGATAATCATTGGCTGTTAATTCCAAAGTAACCGTGTACACTTCGTCTAAATCCGGATCAGTCATTTCGGTGGCGCCGGGGTCCCAACCTTGAAAACTTCCGGCGAGGTGAACACCGTTTTCCGACACGGTTTGATTTTGCATATCTACTTGGAAAGTTACATTAACCGTTGGAGGCGGCTGTTCGTTAACTGTTAAAGTTCCTCTTTCGGAAGCTATATACCAATCTGTGTCACCGATATACTGGTAACGATATGTGTAATCATAATTACCTACCGTATTGACTGTCAGTGTTTGTTTGTATTCGTCATTATTACCGACATCGGTATTATAATCGGCAGCTACCCAAGTCCATGTTGAATCGGGCGTTGAGCCTTGAGGTCCATATCCAACTTCGGCAGTAATTCCGGCACCTTGTCCGGGTTGATTGGTAACCCCGTCCATCCAGACCCGTCCGTAAATAAATTCCGTTGTGTCACCGGCGGTAATTTGAATGCTAAATGGCCATTGCAAATTTCCCCAACCGATAGAAGTGGAAAAAAGATTTAAGCACAATAAGATACCAATAAAAATCATTAATTTTCCAATTTGTTTTAGGAACAGGTAACAAAAACGCTTTGTCGAGAAATTTTAATAATTTTTCGGAGGTAGCAAATTCATCGGAAAAACTTAAAGCTGTTGCCGGTAAAATCCCCAACCACATTCTGGTAAATGCTCCCACCGATGTTTTCAAAACCGGAAGTTTTTTGTTGAATTTTCAAATTTTGATTTTTCGGTAATTTGTTGAAAACGGAAAGGTTGTTTGAGAAAATCCTGCATTTGAATAAACGGTGGTTCTACCATGCTGATAAGTCTAACTTGATCGTTAAAACTTTTGATAAGAGCAAGCAGTTCCAGAAATTGTTCTCGATTTTGGTAACTCATCCAACTTATCCAAAAGGGTCCGGTTTCGTTATTTCGCGCCGAAAACCAAATGTGATGAGTTAATTTTTTTCCTGTTTCGTCGAAATAACCCAACCCAAAACCATTGTGAACCCATTCCATTTCCGCTTTTGTTATTTTCGGATCGAAGAAATTTACTTGTCCGTGAGATGTTTTTCGTTCCAGACGAGATTTATGAATTAATTTCCAGTCTTTTAGGGTTAGTCTTTTCGGAATCCTAAAAGATGAAGTAATTTTTAATTCCGCCGGGTCAAAGGAGACTATGTGTTCATAACCGCCGGACCCGTAACCGAGTTTATTGTAAAATCCCTGTTCGAAAATGCCGAGTCCGGAAAGTACCGACCCGTTTTCGGCGCTTTTTGCTATCGCTTCCGCGGTAATTTTCGTTGCCAAACCTCGTTTTCTGGCGATTCTGCTGGTTGTTACTCCCATCACGCCGGAAAACGGTAGTTTTTCTTCTTGATATTGAATCGTTCCGGAAGAAGTCAACACCAAAAATTCTGCATTTTCATTTATTTCCGCAACAGTTGCTTCGCAAGCGGAAAGAAAAGTGTCCATCACCTTTTCTTTTCCTTTTTCCAACCAACCGACTTCTTTCCAAATTCGATGAACGGCATTTTTATCTTTTTCTTTATCGTATGGTCTTACGATGATATTTTGCATATTTTATCTCCCGTTTTCTAACTTGCTTCCATTTTTTTATTACAACTTATTTTTGTTCAACGCTTTGGCAATTTCACATGCCAAACGAACATTGTTTTCCACGAGTTTGACATTGGCTTTCAGAGCTTTTCCGGTCGTTAGTTTCACGATTTCGGAAAGCAAAAACGGAGTAACCGATTTACCGGTAATTTTTAATTTATTTGCTTTTGAAATGGCTTTTTCAATAAAGATATTCATTCTTTCAAAAGGGATTTCGTCATTTTTGGGAATAGGATTAGCGATCAACATTCCTTGCCGGAAACCGAGTTTTTTGTTGGTTTGGAAAATGTTTGCGATTTCTTGCGGCGAATTTATTTGTTCTATTTTAAGATCCGTTTTTGATGAATAAAATGCCGGGAATCGGTCGGTTCCGAAACCGTAAACCGGTACGCCGAATGTTTCCAAAATTTCCAGAGTTTTGGGAATGTCCAAAATGGCTTTGACTCCGGCTGAGACAACAATTATCGGAGTTTGAGAAAGTTCAACGAGGTCGGCGGAAATGTCAAAAGTATTTTCCGCATTCCGATGAACTCCGCCGATTCCTCCGGTAGCAAAGATTTCTATTCCGGCAAGATGAGCGGCAATCATTGTGGCAGCTACGGTTGTGGCGCCGATTTGTTTTCGTGCAATGATTTTTGCCATATCTCTTCGAGAAACTTTTTCCACATTTTTGTCGGTTGCCAAAATCTTGATTTCGGCGTCGGATAAACCGATTTTGATTTTTCCGTTCATCAGACAGATTGTAGCCGGTTCTACCTTTTTTTACGCCGATTCCGATAAGACCTATTTTTCGAGCGGCGGCAAATGATAAATCAAGGTCTCTGCCGGCAACAAAAGGTCCGCGGTCGTTCACGCGCACAACGACGGATTTGCCGTTGCTTTCGTTAATCACTTTCAATCTTGTTCCGAACGGAAGAGTTTTGTGAGCGCAGGTCAGTTTGTTCATATCGAAAATCTCTCCGCTGGAGGTTCGTTTTCCCTGAAATTTTTTTCCGTAATAGGAAGTCATCATATAAACGATTTTTCCCTTAGTTAGTTCGTCTGCTTTGAGTTTTTTTGCATGTGTTCCGTAATTTCTTTTCCCCAATTTCGAACCGCCGGCAGTTTGATAAATTCTGTTGGAAGCACAACCGAAAACAAATAAAACAATCAAAAGAAAAATTGCTTTTTTCAATATAAACTCCTTAACTTCCTAACTCATCAAGATTCATCTTGATATTTCTTTTCCGAAAAGAAAATTTTTTCAAACATTCACCAAAACAAGTTTCGGAATATTTGCTGTCCACAAAATTTTTCGGGTTGACAGAAAAAAGATGAAAAGGAGTTGATGTGAAAAAAAGTTAAAGGACAAAAAATGAAAGAAAATGTAATTGATTATTTCATTTCATTGGTGAAAATTGACAGCGAATCGAGGGATGAAAGGGAAATAGCACTGAAAATTAAAGAAGATTTAATTACTTTGGGTGCGGAAGTTAAATTTGACAATGCCAACGAAAAAACCGGCGGAAACATTGGAAATTTATATGCTTATTTTCCCGGAAAAATTGAGAAAAAACCGATATTATTTTGCGCTCATTTTGATACGGTTGTTCCCGGAAAAGGAGTTAAACCGATTATTACCGACGGAATGATTACTTCCGATAAAACTACGGTTTTGGGAGCGGACGACAAATCCGGAATTGCGGAAATAATTTATGCTATCAAAGAAATCAAAGAGCAAAATTCGGCTCATGCGCCGATTGAAGTTTTGTTTACCATTTCCGAAGAAATCGGTCTTTTGGGAGCAAAATATTTGGATTATTCGCTTATAAAGTCGAAAATCGGTTATGCTTTGGATAGTCACAAAGTGGGAGAAATAACAATTGGCGCGCCTTCTCAGAATTCAATGAAGTATGTGATTGTCGGCAAAGAGGCGCATGCGGGAGCCGAACCGGAAAACGGAATCAACGCTATTAAGATTGCCGCGGAAGCAATCGCAAAAATGCCGCTTGGCAGAATAGACGAGGAAACAACTTGTAACATCGGCGTGATTTCCGGCGGAAAAGCAACGAATATTATTCCCAATGAGGTAATAATGCACGCTGAAGCAAGAAGTCATTCTCCGGAAAAATTGGAAAAAATAACCGAACAGATGTCTGCAATTCTGCAAGAAACGGCTGCCAACTACCGACTTGAGGATTTTCAGGCAAAAGTTTTAATTGAAGTTCGGGAAGAATATCGGGCATTTCGATTGAGCGAAGATGATGAAGTCGTTCAACTTGCCAAAAGAGCCGCGGAGAAAACGGGACTCGAATTCGAAACTTCTGTGGGCGGCGGCGGAAGCGATGCCAATATTTTTAATCGAAACGGACTGAAAGTTGCCGTTGCGGGAACAGGAATGAACAGGGTTCATACGGTTCAGGAATTTATTTTGACCAAAGATTTGGAAAACGGAAAACTTTGAGAGATGCCGATGTTTGCATCGAATTTACGAATCCTCAGGCGGCTTTTTCCAATATAAAAAAAATTGCCGTTTTGGGAAAAAACATGGTAATCGGCACCACCGGTTGGGACGAATATTTGACGGAAGCGGAAAATCTTGCCGCCGAAAACAAAGTGGGAATTGTTTACGGCTCCAATTTTTCTATCGGAATGAATGCTTTTTTCGAAATAACCGAATTTGCCGCCAATCTTTTTGATAAATTGACGGAATATGATGTATTCGGTTTTGAATTGCATCACAATAGAAAAGTGGATAGTCCTTCCGGAACCGCCAAAATTTTATCGGAAATTGTTTTGAAAAATATGGAAAGAAAAAATCGTTTTCAATTCGACCGAGTAAACCGTAAAATAGAAGCGGACGAATTTCATTTTGCCAGCATTCGGGCAGGAAATATTCCCGGGATTCATACAGTCGGTTTTGATTCCGAAGCGGATACGATTGAATTGAAACATACGGTTCGCAATCGTGAAGGATTGGCTTTGGGAGCGTTAAAAGCGGCGGAGTGGATAAACGGGAAAACGGGATTTTTTAATTTTCGGGATATTTTCCGTAAAATGGTTTTGCAGGAAAAATAATGAAATTTGATTTTTTCAAAATGCAGGCGCAGGGAAATGATTATCTTTTCTTTGATTTTTTGGATAAAAAAATACCGGCGATTGACTTTTCCGCACTTTCACTGAAAGTTTGTGACCGTCATTTCGGAGTGGGAGCAGACGGAATTGTCTTGATTTCCGCCGATTCCGAAAATGATGCGAAAATGCGAATATTCAATGCGGACGGTTCGGAAGCGGAAATGTGCGGAACGGCTTTGCGCTGCGTTACTTCATATTTGTCGCAAAAATTAAAGAAGGCGGAAATTTCCGTTGTTACCAAAGCCGGAATCAGAGAAGGAAAATTAATTTTTGAAGGCAAAAATCCGAATGTAAAAGTTGGAATTGGAAAACCGGAAATTCTGAAGCAGGAATTGAAAGTTGAGGGATTTGTCGGCGATTGGATTTCTGTCGGAAATCCGCATTTTGTGATATTTTTGGAAGAAGAAAATAGTGGATTCAAAAGAAATTATGCTCGCAAGTTCGGAAAAAAAATTGAGCGTAATACCTATTTTCCCGAGCGAACAAATGTAGAATTTGCACGGATTATTTCTTCCAAAACCATTGAAATTCAAATTTGGGAAAGAGGAAGCGGAGCGACTCTTGCTTGCGGAACCGGTTCGGTTGCCGCCGCTTTTGTCGGAATGAGAAGAAAACGGTTGGAAAAAAATGTGACCGTAAAAGTTCCGGGCGGAGAGGTAAAAATTTCCGTGGAGAACGGTTTCTTTTTTTTGAGCGGCGAAGTTTTCAAAGTATTTTCAGGAAAGATTGAAATATGAAAAAAACAATAATTATTGTGATTTTGTTGGCTCTTCATTTTTCTATTTCCGCTCGAACCGATTGGTTGGGAAAAGACAAAGTGATGCATTTTGCCGGAAGCGCTTTTATCACTTATTGGAATTACGGAGTCAGCAGAGATATTATGGGAAATTCAAAGAAAGAGAGCATTTATTTTTCCGTGAGCGTTACCTCGATTTTGGGATTTGGAAAGGAAACAAGCGATAAATTTTTGAAAAAAACGAAATTTAGCTGGAAAGATATTGTTTATGACATTGCCGGAATTTCTGCCGGTTTGATTATCATTAATAATTCGAGGTGAAAATGGAAAAGGTGGGAGAATATTTAAAATCGGTGCGGGAAGAGAAAAATATAACTTTGGAAGAAGTTTCGGAAAAAACAAAGATTAAAGTAAGATTTTTGGTTGATATCGAAAATGACATTTTTGATAATCTCGGCGGAGCCGGATACGCAAAAGCGATGATTTTAACTTATGCCAGATTGATTGGCGCCGATCAGAAGAAGATTCTGGAAAATTTGAATCTTTCCGAAACTCATTCCGGAATTGATAAAACCAAATCCATTCAACCCAAAAAGTTACTCATTCCAACCACGATATTTTCTCTTTTTCTATTGATAATTCTGGTTATTATTCTGATATTTGTTGCCGTGAAATATTATCCGGAATGGCGTTCTAAATCTCAATTTCAAAAGAAGATAACGACAAAAATCGAAACCAAAAAAACCATAAAAAAAACCAATGCCGTTTCTCCTTCAAAAGAACTGAATTTGAAAAAAGAGAAAAAAGAAAAAAAGAAAAAAAACAAGGAATCGAAAGTTGTAATCAACGAAGAAGCCTTGAAAGATACAACCGATTATCTCGATAAATTACTTTTCAAAGAAGAGAAAAGTCCGTTTAATTACAAAGAATAAAAGAACATTTTTCTTGAAAGAGAAAAAACTTTTCGGAGTAAACGCATATTCCAATGATTTTTCGGAAGAACGGATAAATTAAGAAGAGAACTATGAAATATCAAAAAATAAATTATCGATTTTTGCTTCCTTCCGTGCTGAAACCGGCGCGATACATCGACCACGAATTGAATGCTTATCACAAGAAAATCAGTGCCGAAACCGTAAATTTTTGCTTGGCGTTTCCCGATGTTTATGAAGTCGGTTTTTCTCATCTCGGACTAAAGATACTTTACACCATTTTGAATGAAGAAACGGATGTCGTTGCCGACAGGGTTTATGCGCCTTGGCCGGATTTTGCCGATTTACTGAAAGAGAACAAAATTCCGCTTTTCGGAATCGAATCGGGCGTGGCTCTGAAAGATTTTGATGTCGTCGGTTTTACTTTGCAATCGGAACTTACTTACACGAATGTTTTACGAATGCTTTCTCTTGCCGAAATTCCGCTGTTGAGGAGAGAAAGACGCTTTCCGATTTTTTCGATGCT
The DNA here is from genome assembly GCA_002085205.1 of Candidatus Cloacimonas sp. 4484_275. GTDB lineage: Bacteria > Cloacimonadota > Cloacimonadia > Cloacimonadales > TCS61 > 4484-275. The sequence continues at coordinate 7,003 of NATF01000095.1, forward strand.
TTTTTAATCGGAGACGGTGAAGAAGCCGT
>NATF01000006.1 GCA_002085205.1 Candidatus Cloacimonas sp. 4484_275
TCTTTGGAAATGTTCAACGAATTGATAAATAATTCCAGAGCTTTTTCATATTTTCCGGTATCAAAATAAATAATTCCCATGTTGTTCAAACAGGTGGAAATTCCCTCTTTATCTCCGATTTCCGAATAAATGGTTTTTGCCTTTTCATACATTTCCAAAGCTTTGTCATATTTTTTTTGAGCGCTAAAAATGTTAGCCATGTTATTGAAATAAGTTCCTTCACCGCTTTTATTTTGTTCCGAATGATAAATCTCGTAAGCGTCCGCATAATATTTTTCGGCTCCCTCATAATTTTTCATATCGAAATAGATATTTCCGATATTATTGTAAGCGGTGGAAATTCCCGCGTAATCCTTTTGTTGTTCATAGATTAACAGAGATTTGTAATAATAATCGAGTGCTTTATCATAATCGCTGAGAATTTCGTTTACATTGCCGAGAAAATTATAGCTTGTTGCGTTCTTCGTAAACATTACCGGCAAGCAAAAAAGCATCGGCAATCCTCGATTTAAATCTACTTCCTTTCAAAAGATTAAGATTTTCAAGAGCATATTTCAAAGCGTTTTCGTTATCGTTCAAGACATCATAATTGCGAATAATGTAGCTGTACACATAACTTTGCTGAAGCGTATCTTTTACTTCGCGATAAAGTTTCAGAGCATCCAATAAATAATTCAGCGATTTCTCGTTTTCATAATTTTCAGAGAGCATAATTCCGTAATCTTTTTTTGCTCGGGCGATTCCTTGCGCAACATTGTTTTTCTCCGCCAATTCTATTGCCGAAAAATAATATTTTCTTGCCGAAGCGGTATCATTTTCAACTTCTTTGGCAACAGCAATATTTATGAGTGCATTTATCTGTTCGGGGAAATTTTTTTCTTTTTTTGCCAATTCATAAGCATCTTCAGCATACTTAATACTTTTTTGCGGATTTAATTCCCAAAATTCGTGTGACAATTGATTCAAAATAGTAATTCTGTTGGAACCGGATGCCTTGAAAAGCGCATTTTGGAGACTATCAATTCTTGAATTATACGAGAACAAAACATGACCAAACAGTAGGAAAATTAAAATTAGAGTTTTTTTCATTTTTCCTCCGAGTAATATGCGAAAAAAGTTAAAATCTTAGAAATTTTAGCAAGATAATTCTGATAATATTTTTTCCGCGAGTTTCCTTCCGATTCCTTTAACGCTCATTAAATCGTTGATTTCAGCTTTTTTTATGTTTTTTACCGAACCGAATTCTTTTAGCAAACGAAATTTTGTTTCCGTTCCCACTCCTTTGATTTTATCTAATTCGCTGGTCAAGGTTCTGGCGCTTCTTCTTTTCCTGTGAAAAGTAATCGCAAATCGATGAGCTTCGTCCCGCAATTTGATGAGTAAACGCAGAGAAGGCGAAGAATGCGGCAAGACAACCGAATTTGATTTATTCGGCAAAAATATTTCTTCCAATCTTTTTGCCAGCGAAATCATTTCAATGTCCTCAATTCCGGATTTTTTTAGAATTTCAAAGGCGGAGCTGAGTTGCCCTTTTCCGCCGTCTATCACAATCAAATCCGGTTTTTCCGGTTCCTCGATTTTTTTCAGATAACGAGTTAAAGTCTCGGCAAGAGACGCAAAATCGTTTTGTCCCGAAACGGTTTTAATAATAAAACGGCGGTAATTTTTTTTCTTCGGTTTTCCGTTTTCAAAGAATACCAGCGAAGAAACGGTATCGCTTCCTTGAATGGTGGAAATATCAAGACAAATTATTTTTCGCGGAAGTTTTCGCAAACCGAGTTTATCTTTTAGTTCCTTAATGGGAAAAATGGTGCGATTGCTTTTGCGAAGATGTTTTAATTTTTGTTCTTCGATAAAATTAAAGGCATTTTCCCGCGCCATTTTTGTGAGCTTTTTCATTTCGCCGCGCTGCGGAACAACGATTTTATTTTTCAGCCATAAATTCAGAGTAGGAAAATCGCTCGGGATTTCGGAAAGAAAAATCCGGTAAGGAAGAGTTGACGACTTTCCGGAATAATATTGTTTCAGAAATGCTTCCGTCAGTTCGGCGACGGATTTTCCTTCCGCATTATCCAAAGCATAAATTTCTTTGTTCAGAAGTCTTCCCGACAAAATTTTCAAAATTGCCACCGCCGCCTTTTTTCCTTCCTGATAGATTCCGATGACATCTCGGTTTTTGTCGTCCGTGAAATACATATTTTGTGAAAAAGTAATTTTGCGAATATCGTTGATTCTGTCTCGGATTTTGGCGGCTTCTTCAAATTGCAATTTGGCGGATTTTTGTTTCATTTCCTCTTGCAGTTGCGCCAAAACTTCTTTGTTTTTGCCTTTCAAAAATCTGATCACATTGAAAATTATTCGTCGATAATCTTCTTCGGAAATTTTGCCGATACACGGAGCCGGACATTTTCCCATTTGATAGTTCATACAAGCGCGTTTGAAAACCGGTTTGCCGGAGGGAATTTTTCGGTTGCAGGTGCGATGCGGAAATATCCATTCCAGCATTCTCATCGTTTTGCGAATCGCTTTGACATCGGTGAAAGGTCCGAAATAAGCCGCTCCGTCTCTTTTTTTATCGCGCGTAACTTCAATTTTCGGAAACGGTTCTTTCAAAGAAATTTTGATAAAAGGATATTGTTTGTCGTCAATCAGAAAAATATTGTATTTCGGTTTATGTTTTTTTATTAAATTTGCTTCCAATAAGAGCGCTTCCACTTCCGTTGTGGTGATGATATAATCGAAATCGTTGATATGAGCGACAAGTTCCATCGTTTTATTATCGGAAGGAGTTCCCGAAAAATAGGAACGAACGCGATGTTTCAGGTTTTTTGATTTTCCCACATAAATGATTTTTCCGCTTGAATTTTTCATCAGGTAAACGCCCGGTTTTTCCGGAAGCAAAGCAAGTTTGTCTTTTATTTTTTGTGAAATTTCTGCCATAATTTTTGTTTGATTAAAGCCGAATATTCTATTTTTAATATTTGAGAACCGATTACATAAAAAATGGTGCTTCCCGCAAAAACCGTAATTACTTTTACAACGGAAGCCAAAAAATTCGCAGAAACAAAAAATCGGTTTATAGAGAATATTCCCAAAAACAGCAACAAGGAAAGCAAACTTATTTTAAAAATATCGCTTCCGACTTTGGGAAATGAAAAATGCGGAATTTTTTTCTTCAGGAATTTTTTTAGAACAAAGAATTGAACCATTGCCGAAATCGAAGTAGCCAAAGCCAATCCCGCAAGTTGCATAATTTGCATCAACACAATGTTAAGAATTATATTGAGAACAACTATAAAAGCGGAAATTTTCACGGGAGTAACCGTATCTTTTTTCGCGTAAAAAATCGGAATCAAAACTCTGTTTAACGCATAAAAAACAAGTCCGAGCGAATAAAAAAGCAAAGCTTGATAACTCATATTCAAAGAAATCAAATCGAATTTACCGCGCATAAAAAGGATTCTGATTATGTCTTTACCCAAACCTATCATCAAAGCCGTGAAAGGCAACAACAGAAAACCGAGAAAAATAATCGAAAATTTAAGGTGTTCCGACAGTTCGTTCCATTTTTCCTCGGCGGTTAATTTGGAAAACAAGGGAAGAACGGCAACTCCCGCCGATACTCCGAAAATTCCGAGAGGAAGTTGCATCAGGCGATTGCCGTAACTGAGAGCCGCAATACTTCCGGAAACCAAAAAAGAAGCTATTATCAAATCGGCGGCTAAATTTATCTGACGAATTGCCAAACCGACAACTCCCGGCAAAAATTTTTTCCAGACAATTTTCAAATTTTCGTTTCCGAAATTAAAACTCGGTTTGAAGGAATAACCTATTTTTTTCAAAAGCGGCAAATTAACCGCCGTTTGCATCAAACCGCCGAAAACAACACCGACAGACCAAACGGTTATTTCTTCTTCGATAGATGCCGCTTGTTTCAAAAGGACAAAAAATCCCAGAAACGCAATCATGGAAATATTCAAAAAGGCGGAAGATAAACCGGGAATGAAAAATTTGTCGTGAGAATTCAAAATGGAAATAAGCGTCGAAGACAAACCTATAAAAAAAAGATACGGAAACATAATTCCGGTTAATTTTATCGCCAAAAGATAGGTTTTTTCGTCAAATCCGGGAGCAAGAATTTTTACGATTATCGGAGCGAAAATTATTCCAAGCAACGATAGCAACATCAACAATAGAGAAAGAATGGAAAGCATGTTTAAAGCGAATTTGATTTGAGCTTTTCGCCCTTTTTGAAGTCCGACTTCGTTGTAAATCGGAACGAAAGCGGCAGACAAAGCGCCTTCGCCAAATAATTTTCGCAAAAGATTGGGAATTTGAAAACTAACTTGAAAAGCATCGGCTACATAACTTGTTCCGAAAAAACCGGTCATAAAAATATCTCTAACCAATCCGAAAATTCTGCTGATAAATACAGCAACAGACATTGAACCGATATTTTTCGCCAGTTTTTTCTTGCTCATCGCCCCTACTTTAATCCCGATTATCAAAACCAAATTTTAGAATTTCGAATATTGTGTAAATAAAATTAATTGTTTTGTTGAGGTAAATGCGGGCAAAAATATTTTGAAGGCGACTATACGCATTGTCGCCTTCCGTAGTGAACAGGCATGCCTGTTCACTACAATTTGGATTGCATCGACTGCGTTTGAAAACTTAACAAGTTTTTTAAACTTGTTAAGTTTGGCGGTTTCGTAAAAAATCGTTTCAAACTTGAAAATGTCATCTTGAGCGGAGACGAAAGATACAACAAAGCAAGTAGTTACAAAATTCTTCGACTAAGTTTATCTTGAGCGAAGTCGAAAGACTCAGAATGACAATCTCGGACTTTTTACGAGTCCGTCAAGTTTACCAACTGTTTCCCAACTTATCGGGACTCACCGTGACAATGTTTTTTTTATTTTACCAAAATTTGAAAGAGCGTTCCAACATAATTTCATATGAATTTTTCTCTTTGAACGGCATGAGGTTAAAACGAAGCGCCAATTTGAATTTATACGGCAAATCGTAACGCAAAGTAAAACGTTGATAAATGCCGATTTCCGAGGAAATAGCCAAATCTTTCGGTCTTTGAAATTGAACTTCATAATCGCAAAGCAGATTTTGGGTGATATATTTTCCCAATTTAACGGTTAAGTTTTCCAAAAATATATCGAATTCGGAATATTCAGGTTGTTCTTCCGGCAATTCTTCCTCGCTTTTGTTCAAATAGTAGCGAATAAAAAGATTTTGAAAAATATCGGTCTGGATTTGCAAATAATCAAGCAAAAGCCATCTTCTCAATTTGTTTTCGAGAGGATAAATAAAAGGTTCGATAATCGCGTTTCCTATTTCCAAACCCGCTTGTTGAATGATTTCGTCCTGAAGCATCGATTTTTTCTGTGAGACGGAAATGTCGTCCAAACTGCGATTATATTTTAGTTTGGAAAGAATGTCGAGCATATCGTCGTTGGGATCGTCGCTTTCCAAACGGAATTGAAGCACTCCCTGCGAATTTTTGTCTTTCGAATTAAAAATGCTCAAAGTTATCAAAGAACCGTCGCCGGTCTTTTTGTAAAAAACTCCGGAAATATTGGCTTCCTTACGGTTGTGATTGATAAGAATTTGCATAAAATCTTCTTTGAAACGCGCGCCGAACATTTCCAAAGAACCTTCGTCGGAAGTGAACATAGCTTCCGAAACAATCAATTTGCCGTTTTGTTTTTCCAAATGAAGATAACCGTCGGGATTTATGAGCAAATCCACCGGATGAGTTACATAATGAACATTTTCTTTCACATCGAGAATCAAATCGAGGTTAACGGGAAATTCCCCGTGTTCCTTTTTTTCTCCGGAAATATTTTTCATCGAGAACAATTTGAGAATATTATCAATATTCGGCGGATAAATAATGTTCGCATTGGAAACTTGGATGTTTCCCAAAATATGAACATCATCCAGCGGACCGGTGATAACAAGCTCGTCCGTGTCTCTTCCCGTAATTATGCCTTTGGCAACTGAATTTTTGGGAGAATATTTCGGCACATAAATCAAGAGACCTTTTTCGTTCGTGTGAAGATAAATCCTGCCGAAATTCAACATCGCGATTTTCAAATCCCTCTCGTCGCGGAAAATTTTATTGCGAATATACAGTTTCCCGTCACCCATTCTCAATTTGAATTTGTCGATGTTGAAATCATTGTTTGTAATGCTGAAAGCAACCGAAATTTTATCTATTTTTTCCGGTTGTTCTTTTAATTTCAGGGAAGCTTTCGACAAAGAAAAATCACAATTGCGAACGAGCAAACCGTTTTGATTGATTCCAATTTTCAGTTTGCAATCGGTTTGCGATTTACCGCTTTCCAAATAATCGGTTTGTTGGGAAATTATTTTGAGCAAATCGCCGGAAAAATTCAAGCAAACCGAATTGGTATCGGCGAAATTTTCGCCTCTGAGAAAATTGAAACCGATTGCGCCGTTGCCGGTTAATCGGAAAACATTTTTCCGAATTGCTTTCAAAACTTCAATTTGCAAAAGATTTTTCTTTTGTCTTGCTTTGATAATGAGAGAATCCGCTTTGAAATTCCCGTATCGAAAATTTTGCAGATTTGTATTCAGACCGATATTTTCGGAATTTTCTTTAAACCGAAAATCTAGTTCCGAATTTAAAATTCCGCTTAATTCTTTGTCCGCAAAAATGCTTTCCAATTTGAGACTATCTATTTTTCCGGAAGCGACTATTCGGAGTTCCGGTTTCAGTTTTACGACTCCCTCGAAATCGGCAAATTTTCTAACTTTGTTGGCAAAGCAAATTTTATCGAAAGTTATTTCCTTGTCATTCCCGCTGAATTCAATCAAAGAATTTAATTCGGAAATTCCGTTGAATTTGAATTTTTCCGCTTTGATTTTTCCGGATATTTTTCTCTTATTTTTTGAATTATAAGAAATATTTGCACTTAATAAACCTCTGAAATTGTCGGCGGTGTAGTAATCGCTGAAATATTTCATATAATCGTTAATTTTAAGATTTTCCGCCCGCAATTGCGCTCCGAAATCAAATGACGGTTTTCGTTTCACCCACAAATCGAAATTTATTTTGTCGTTCAAAGAAAATACAGCGGTTCTGAGGCTGTCTAAAGTTCCTGTCGCTTTCAATTTGATGGAGAAAGGTTCATAATTGAATTTCGCGTTTTCGGAAACAAGAAACAGTTCCGAACGATTTTTTTTCAAGTTCAAAACCAGTCCGCTCTCGAAAAGTCCGTCGAATTTTATCAGATTTTTATCAAAAATTCTCAGAGTGGATTTTTCAACGATTTTTTCGGGATTTGCTTCCAAAGAAACATTGCCGGAAATCATCGGTAACGAAGTGTGAATTTGCTTCAAATCAAATCTTCTGAATTTGATATTCGCTTTCAGATTTTTTGATTTTATGTTTCCGACGGCGAAAAGCGACAAATCTTTCTTCGGATTTTCCAGAGAAATCGTTAAATCCGCACTTTTCAATTTTGCGTCGAGACGATAATTTTCCAAAACAACATCGTTGCTTTTCAAACTAATATCGCTTAAATTCAGATTGAGATTTGGAATTTTATTCACGAGAAGGAAGTCGGAATTCAATTTAGCGGAAATTTCCAGATTGTCTTTTTTCCATTCCAATTTGTCGGAATTAAGGTGAAAACTTAAATTTTTGCCGAGACGATAATAACCGTTTCCGTTAAGAGGATTTCCATTCCAAAAGGCTTTTTTCAGTTTCAGAGAAATCTTTTTTTCGTTTAAATTAACAAGCAGAACAATGTTTTTGAGGTGTTGACCGAAAACCGATATTTTTCGGGAAGAAACTTTTGCCCGAATTTTCGGATTTTTAAGTGAGCCGACAGCCGAAATATCCGCGGAAAAATAACCTTTCCCGAAACTCGTGTACTTTGACAACGGAATTTGAGCGGCGGAAAATTCGCCGTCAATTTGTCGGTCGGCGGAAAACAAATCTTTTATTGTAAAATTGCCGCGTATATTGTTTCCGTCGATAAAAAATTCGGAAAAATCCAAATTAACTTCGCTTTTATTGCCGGAAATCGGAATTTGAGCGGCGGAAATTATTTTGTCTTGTTTGCGGACTTCCAAATTTTTCAAATTTCCGGTATAATTTAATTTTTTCTTTTCGTAATCTAGTTTCAGATCGAGTACCGCTTGAAAAGAATCGACAAAATCCGTGTTCAAAGTATCTGGGAAAAAATTTTCCAAAACCAAATGAGCTTTTTCAATCGCGCCTTTTTTGAGAGTAATATTCGCTGCGATTTTGCCGGAATTTTTCATTTTGGTTGCAAATTTGATTTTTGTTTTTCGGGAATTAACAACCGACAGCGAAGTTTCGTTACCGTTAAAAATGACTTGTTTTCGGTAATCGAAAAGGAATTTCCCGTGATGAATTTCCAAGCTGCCAAAATAATCCGTTATATCCGGAATTTCAAATTTTCCAGCCCGTTTTTTCTTTTTTGGATCTTGAAAAATATAACTGATTTCAGGATCAAAAATTTGAATTTTCCGGATGGAACGCAAATTTTTGAAATTCGAGAACAAAAGAGGAAGCAATCGATATTCGATGTAAATTTGGGGAACTTCTATCTTGAAATTCGGATTGATTATTTTGAGACGAGAGACATTGATTTGTCTGTCATTAAAAGAGAATTCGCCTATTTCGACTTGAGAGGACAAAGTTTCGGAAAGATATTGAGAGAGCTTTTTTTTGACTATTTCGTCAACTTTGGCTAATCTCACCGTAACATAAAATCCGATATTGATGACAAATAAGATCGTTACGATGACAATTAACCATTTTTTCTTTTTCAAAATTTCCTCTTTCGATGAAAATTTACTTCGTGATTTCTTTCAAAACTCCATCTTCCAAAAGCAAATGCCTGTGCATTTTCGCCGCAATTTGCAAATTATGAGTCACAATGAGAAAAGTTTGATTTTGCCTTTTATTTAAATCTATGAGAAGATTTATCAGCTCCTCACTGTGTTTTGCGTCCAGATTTCCGGTCGGTTCGTCCGCGAGAATCACTTTCGGATTGTTTATCAAAGCTCTTGCAACCGCAACTCTTTGCTGTTCCCCACCGCTCAGTTGATTCGGAAAATGTTTTCTCCTTTTGTAAATATCCAAAATTTTCAATAACTTTCGGGCTTCGGAAATACTTTTCTTAAAATTTTGCGTTGCCAAAAACATCGGCATCGCCACATTTTCTTCCGCCGTGAAATCTTCCAGAAGATAGTGAAATTGAAAAACAAAACCAATGGTTCGGTTGCGAAAAATATTTATATTCTTATCGCTGACTTTAACCGGTTTCCCCGAATAATAAATTTCTCCGGAATCGGGACTGTCCAACATTCCGAGAAGATGAAGAAGCGTGCTTTTACCACTTCCGGATTCTCCCGTGATTGCCACCATTTCTCCGCTGTTCACGGTTAAATTGACATCTCGCAAAACGAGCAGTTCTTCTCCCGCTTCCCGATAACTTTTCAGAGGAACTATCGCCGCCAAAATAACGATTAAAAGAGAAACCGTTAGGACTACCAACCAATCGAGAAATTTGAAACTAACATTGATTTTATCAAGAAAATAGACATCTCCTTTGAGCATAAAAATTGTTTGCCAACTTATTAAATACGCCAAAAAAACTCCCAAAATTTGACCGAAAGTAACGGCGAAAAAGGAGACAAAAAAGGTTTTTCCCAAGAAAATCAATTTCAAGATTCGCCCGGAAGTTCCGAAGGCTTTCAAAATTCCCAATTCCGACCTTTTCTCGATTATCGATGCGGAAACCGAACTGACCACATTGAAAGAAGCTACCAAAACCAGAAAACTGAGAATAATGAAAATTACCCATTTTTCCAATTTCAGAAGCGAAAAAAGATTGCCGTTGAAATCAATCCAAGAGCTGATTTGAAATTTAAAGTCCAGAAGATTCGTCCATTTGTAAGCCAAATAATCCGCTCTTTCCACATCTTCTTCTCTCAATTTCACTTCCATCATCGAGAAAACATTCTTCTCCGAAATAAATTCGGCAGCCGCTTCGTAATTCATAAAAATGTATTTGCTGTCGTATTCGAACATTCCCGATTTATACAATCCCACAATCCTGAATTTCTGCTCGTAAGGTTTGAATCCAAGCGGTGTTACTTTGGAATTCAACGGGCTCACAATTTTGATTGTGTCGTGAAGAGAAACTCCCAAATTTTTCGCCAACCTGTAACCGAGAACAATTTCGTTTTTCCGCGGAAGTTTGTAAGTTCCCGAAAAAACATAGCGTTTATAAGAAGTCGGCTGGTTTTTCTGTTGCCAATCTATTCCACGAATTAAGCCGCCTTTTATTCTTTTTTCATTCACTGCCATCGCCTGCGACATTATCACCGGAGAATACGAAACTACTTCCGCCTGAGAAGAAAGAAACGATTTCAAATCGGCAATATCTTTTTCCTTCAAGGTTTTTTCGGAATTGGAAAAAATATAAATATGAGAATTTACTCCCAAAATCGTTTTTTTCAGGACTTTTTCGTAACCGGCAAAAATGGAAAGCGCCACCGTGAGAGTTGCCACGGAAATCACGATTCCCACAACCATAAAAACGGAATCAAACCTCAGCCACTCTTTTTTGGGCGATGAAAAATATTTTTTTATATAAAACCAAACTATTTTACTCATTGAGGTTATCTTTTGCAAGTCGTTTATTCTGTCAATAATTGAAAAAAAACGCCGTTAAAATTGATGAATTCGTAAAAAGACAGAAGTTGTCATTCTGAGTCTTTCGACTTCGCTCAAGATAAACTTAGTCGAAGAATTTCGTAACTATTTGCTTTGTTGCATCTTTCGTCTCCGCTCAAGATGACATTTTCAAGTCTGAAATGACTTTTTGCGAGTGCATCAAAATTGATGCTTGGAAATAATTCGTGTTCATTTATCGATTTTTTATTCAATCCAAATCGGATTTGTATAAGTTCTTCCGTTATTTGAAGTGGAAAGGCTCATTCGCAAATAACCCTTTTCCGGCAAAACAATTTCATCTCCGTTTTTAGGTTGCCCGATTTCTCGTTCGCGTTTTTTTAAGAAATCCCCGATAAATAAACTGATATCGGAAATTTCCCCAAATTCCTCAGTTGTATTTGCCTCAAAGAAAATTTTTGCTTTTTTTCCACCGAAAGTTGTGGAACCGATAGGATTTTTTTCTCCGTGAATTTCGAGATTAAAACTTAGAAAAGGACCGTTTGAAATAATTATTTCTCCGTTTTTTATACCTTGAATCGGGTCGTTTCGCGAAAAATGAAAAACGGTGTGAAACTTTCCGAAAACCTGTTTTTGCGAAGTAAAAAGTTTCCAAAAAGGAATCTTTATTTGACGCATGATATTAAAATTTCCGTGAGCGTCATTTCCCGCTAAAATATAAAATTTGTATCCTTTCAATAGCAGATTTTTCCAATAGGAAACAACTTTTTCCACATCTTTCAAATTCGCGTTGTTAACAATTTGCAAAAATCGAATTCCGCTTTGCAAATAATCGATTTCACTCCAATTTCCTCTACAAAGCAAAATTTTTTGCAACAGCGGTACTTTCTCCTGCGGATGAGCCGCAATTAATAAAGTTTCGGGAAATTTTGCCTGAAATTTTTTCATCTCCGCAAGAAAATTTTGCGGTCTGCAGTGAAACCATTTTTCGGCGCTATCTCCACAACCGGCAACAAATTTTTTATTGTTTACCACTAACAAATGAACATTTTGGCGCTTGGAATTTCCTATGGAAACTTCTTCGCCGGCGATAACCCGAAAATCATTTTCGTCACTTTTGTTTGCCTCCGAAAGCATTTTGGTCCATTTGGGAAAATTTTTGTCGTTTTTCAAATAGTTTCCTTCCGCGTCATCCAAATCATAAGAATGATCCGTCACGAAAAACCAATTCATTCCCATCGCTTTCGCCAGAGTAACCGTTGAGACGATATCGGAGCCAAACTCAACCTGATCCGAGGTGAAATTACTGTGAAAATGTGGCTCTCCGCAAAACCAATCGGGAGGATACGGCAAACCGTTTTCGGAATAATAACAACGAAATTCCGTTTTTATTCCTTTGAAATTATCGTTTTCAAATATTACTGTTTCATTGTTTCGTTTAATTTCAAAAAAAACTTTTAGCTCCAATATTTGTTCGGTTGTCAGCTCTTTTAAGTCAACTTTCAGAACTTTTGACCAATAGCTGTCTTGGATTTTTTCTCCGATTTCAAAGGTGCTCTTTAT
>NATF01000007.1 GCA_002085205.1 Candidatus Cloacimonas sp. 4484_275
CCATAAACGGCAATATTCTCACGATGAACGAAATCAGTGAAGAAGATCCGGTAACGCTCACTTATTCAAAAGAAAACGAAAACAGCGAAGACAAGGGAAATTTATCCGGTACCGTAACCGACAATTCCAAAGGCGAACCGATTGCCGGAGTTTTAGTGCAAATACTAAACACAAGTTTTTCCACAACCACCGATAATAACGGGGAATATCAAATTACGGATGTTCCGGTGGGAGTTTACTCCGTAAAAGCCTCAAAAAGCGGTTATGAATCTTATACGGAAAATAATGTTCAAATCAACAAAAACCAAACAACAACCGTAGATTTTGAAATTTCCGAAACCGGCGGCGGAGTCGGCAGCATTGACGGTTTTGTGGCGGATGTTATCAATCAAACAGTTATTGAAGGAGCTTATATCGTTATTGAAGGAACTTCTTTCGCCACTTATTCAAGCTCGGAAGGTATCTATTTCTTTGAAAATGTTCCCGCGGGAAATTATAACATAACTTGCACGAAAAACGGTTATGAAAGCCAGACTATCAATGCGGAAGTAATCGCGGACGACGAAATCAGCGTTGATTTTCTGCTGCTTCCCGAAGGTTCTTCAAATTACGGAAGTATTTCGGGAATCGTTACCAATACGGACGGTGAACCAATCGTAAATGTAGTCGTTCAAGTGGAAGGTTATTATAATTCTTCTTTAACATTTGAGGACGGTTCTTATGAAATATTCGCCATTCCGGAAGGAACTTATTCGTTAAGTTTCACCAAGCCCGGTTATGAAGCTCATATCGAAGAAAATGTGGTGGTTACAAACGGAGGAACTACTACCGTTGATGTTCAATTACAACAAATCGCGGGAAGTGGAAATTTAATTTGTTATGTGGAAAATACATTTGAACTACCCGTCAATGGCGCGTTGGTTGAAGTTCTGGGAACTTCTTTCTCGGCAACAACCGGAATTGGCGGAATGTGCACAATCCAAAATATTCCCGCCGGAATGTACACCGTTCGGGTTTCCAAATCCGGTTATCAAACCCAAGAAATAGAAAATGTCGAAATTCTCGCCGGTTATCCGCAAACTCTTTATGTAACTCTGTCCAACTAAATGGGAGGAAAGATGAAAAAATTAACTGTTGTGTTGGCTCTTCTAATTTTCGCTCTTGTGAATATTGCCGCTGATAACATTTCCGGCAGATTAAAAGCCGAAATTAAAATGAAAGAGAAAATTGTTTCGGGAGAACTTAAAGAAATTCCGAATCTGATAAAAAATGCTCCTTCGTTTGATACTCAGCTAATTTTTGTACATTTCGCCAAAAAACCCACTAAAAATTTTATAAAAAACTTAAGAAAACAAAATGTTGAAATTTTTCCGAAAAGCTGGATTCCGCCTTGTAAAAATCACCCGACGGGATTTTTCACCGCCAGAATTCCCGCAAAAAGCGAAATGTTAAAAACATTAGCGAACATTTCGGAAATAAAGATGATTAATTCCGCCGAAGAAAATTCTCAATTTTTCAATGATCTTGCCGCAATTGAAACAGGCGCAAGCGCCGTAGCCGAATCTCCCTACAATCTTACGGGCGAAGGAGTAAGAATTTCGGTCATCGATTCCGGTTATCAACTCGATCATCCGGATATGCCGGAAGCCGTAATTGCCGTTGATTATAGTAATTATATTGCCGAACCGGATAGTGATTTTACGGTGAGCAACGAATCTACTCACATTGGACACGGAACTCATGTCGCCGGTACGATTCTGGGACAAGGGACACTATCGAACGGAGTTTGGAAAGGAATGGCTCCGGGAGCGGATTTTATCGCTATTAAAGTCGGACACGACAATACGGGTATGATTAACAATTCGGCTTTAGTTCACAGCATTTATGCTTCACGTTTCTATTATAATGCCGATCTTATTAATTTGAGTCTGGGAAGATGGGATGATTATCACGACGGAAGTTCGGAAGAAGCACAAACCGTTGATTTGGTTTCGGAAGACGGCTGTTTGGTTTTTGCCGCAACCGGCAATTCTGCGGACGAAAAATTTCATTATTCGAATATTCTGGAAGGAAATGCTCTTTCCGACTTCATAGCGATTGATTACCACGACACCACAGATACCAGAACGGTAATTTACAATTTGAATCTGGTTTGGTATGATTCGCCGGATACGGAAGTCCAGAACGAAATGACAATGCTTTTTTACAACGACGATTTTGAACCTTTATTCGTTCAAGATGTGGAAGAAATGACTCAATCGCCGCGAGGAACTCAATCTCGCTTCGGAACCGCTACCGTTTTCGGCAATAATTCGTTTTATGTGCGCGTTATGAATCAATCTTCCGAAACTATGCGTTACCACTTATATATTGCTTCCGGAAACGGAGAATTTACCGAACCCGATCCGCATTACACGGTAGCTACACCGGCGGATGCCAGTTTGGCGATTTCCGTCGGATCATACAATTCGCGCATCGAATGGACAAATTGGGAAGCTATAACTTTTCATATGCTTGAAGAAGAAATCGGTGATTTATCTTCCTTCTCAAATCGGGGACCAAGAATTGATGAAATGATTGCTCCCAAAATCACTGCGCCGGGCCTCGGTTTAATTTCTATTCGCGACGACGATGCTTGGGGCGGACCGCCTTTCGGTTTGATTCTGAATCTTTTTGTTATCAGCAATTCCTACGCCGACGGAAATACGAGCGGTGGTTTACCGGCTGATTATCTCTATTTGACGGGAACTTCTATGGCCGCTCCTGCGGCTTGCGGTTCAGTTGCTTTAATCAAAGAATATGCTCCCTACCTTTCCAGAGAGGAATTAGTCGAATTAATCACCGATAATGCCCGTTCCGATGGATTCACCGGCGAAGTGCCGAATTTTGACTGGGGTTACGGAAAACTCGATGTGGAAGCGGCAATTTCGGAATTGCTCTCGGCAGATGAGGAAACAATTGAAAACAATTCGATTACCGTTTATCGAAACTTCCCCAATCCTTTCCAAAAAGAAACTACCATCAAATTTGTTGTCTCGAACGGTAACCGAAAAATTAATTTGGATATTTTTAACATTAAAGGACAAAAAGTTCGCTCTTTGGTTAATTCTACTCTTAACTCCGGTAATTATAGCATCTTGTGGAATGGTCTTGATGACAATGGAAAACGAGTATCCAACGGAGTTTACTTCTACAAGGTTTCCTCTGAAAATTTCACTTCCGTAAAGAAAATGATTTTGATGAAATAGTTCTATCTCTTCTCTGAAACTCCCTTCGTTTTAAGGGAGTTTCAGAGATAGAAAACACGGAATGCAATTATGCTATTAAGAAAAAAATCCAATTAGAATAGGAGAAGAAAAAATGAAAAAAATTACGGTTATCTCGATTTTTTTAATGGTTTTGGTTACCTCGGTTCATGCAGGCAAAATAACGGGAAAATTGTTTTATCAAGTCAAATTCAAAGAAATGTACAATCGCGGCGAATTTGAAAAAATTCCTTCCTTTATCAAAAATTCACCCGATTTGAAATCGCAGTTGTTTTTCATTCATTTTGCCGAAAAACCATCTCCGAAACAAATCGCTCGATTAAACGAGCTTGGCATAGAAATTTATTTAAAAAGCTGGACTCCTCCTTTGAAAAATCATCCGACCGGCTTTCTAGCGGCAAAAATGCCGGTTTCTCTTACTCTTTTACATTCATTGGAAAATTTAGATTTTGTCAAACAAATGGATTCCGCCGAATTGGAACTTAGTCTGGCATTAGATTTAGCTGCCGAAGACATTGGAGTTTCCGCCATTTCTTCCGCTCCGGATTCTCTTAGCGGTGAAGGAGTAAAAATTGCCGTCATAGACAGCGGATTCGAACTCGATCACGAGGACTTGCCAACGCCTTTAACCGCCGTCGATTACAGCTTTTACACGGATGCCGTTCCGGATAGCGATTTTACGGTTTCCAACGAACACACGGGAACAGGTCACGGAACTTATGTAGCCGGTTGTATCGTCGGTCAAGGCACACTTTCCGAAGGAACTTGGAAAGGAATGGCTCCGGATGCCGATTGGATCGCACTGAAAATAGCTCAAGATTATACGGGAGTTTTGTCTTATTTGGGAGCTATCCACAGTTTCAAGGCAGCTCGGTTTTACTATGACGCTGATTTCATTAACGCCAGTTTCGGCGGCTGGGATGTCTATCACGATGGCAGCGACGAGGCCGATCAGGTCGTTGATTTGGTGTCTGAGGACGGCTGTTGCGTATTTGTCGCAACAGGTAATTATGCAGACAAAAACCTCCATTTTTCGGGAAATTTGAATGGCGGAGAAACTTCCGACTTCATAGCAATAAATGCCGAAGACAGCTCTTCCACGAGAGCTTCCTATGTTTTGAATCTCGTTTGGTATGACAGCCCCGACACAACCGTCCAAAGACCGATGACTCTGGAATTTTTCAATTCAAATTATCAGTCAATTGCTATCCAGAGCGTTTCCGATATAACTCAATCGCCTCGCGGAACTCAATCGAGATACGGTTCTTGTACAACTATCGGAAATCCGATTTATGTGAAAGTAACCAATTTATCAGGCGAAAATATGGATTTTCATCTATTCGTCGATTCTGGAAATTGCAAGTTTTCCGAAGCAGATTCTTATTACACAATCATTTCTCCCGCCACCGCCGATTTGGCTTTTTCAATCGGCGCTTATGTAACCAGAACGGAATGGTACAATTATAATTTTTTGCATTGTTGGACTGATGAAGTTGTAGAAGATATAGGCACATTTTCTTCTTGCGGACCCAGAATGGACGGTTTTCAGGAACCTTTTATCACGGCTCCGGGCTCAATGATAATTTCTTTGCGCGACGACGACGCTTACGGCGGACCGCCTTTCGGAGCGTGGAGCCCCAATGTTATCAGTAATAGTGGCGACGGTGGAGGACTTCCCGCCGATTATCTCATAAATCAAGGAACTTCCGCGGCTTCTCCCATTGCTTGCGGCGCCGCCGCTCTCCTGAAAGATTTTGATCCGCAAATTACCCGAGACGAATTATACATAAAACTGTGGAATCATGCTCGTACCGACGGTTTTACCGGGAATGTTCCCAATTCAATCTGGGGAGCGGGAAAAATGGATGTGGAAGCCTCCTTAAACGCTTTGAAAGAAGATTTAACTCCGCTAACTCCCGAAAATATCCGAATTGAAATCAACAACGGAATCATTACTATTTCTTGGGACGAAGTAACGCATACAAACAACGGCAGAGAAATAACGGCAGATTATTACAAAGTTTTTGTTTACGATTCGCCATATTCTCCTGTTTACAGCGAATATTACGAAACAACGACAAATTTTCTGGAACTTCCGACAGAAGGGGAAAAACAATTTTACAAAGTTGTTTGCGGTTATAATCCCTAAAAAACCAGATTTTGCTCTTTACGGGGCAATGTGTAAAATCTCCTCCAATCCCTCTCTTTGAGAGGGATTTTTTCGTTAAAAATATTCGGAAATTACCGCTCTTTTTATTCCGGCAAAATCATTGGCAAAAAAATCGGCAAGTTTTTGAATTTCCTTTTTATCTTTCTCGGAGTATTCATCATAAACGGCAAAAACTTTCATATTCGCCCTCTTTGCCGCCTGCACTCCCACCAAAACATCTTCGATGACCAGACATCTTTCCGGTTTGACTTTCAATTTTTTGGCGGCTTCCAGAAAAATATCGGGAAACGGTTTTCCTTTTATTTCATTACTCCCGATAACAATAGCATCAAAATATTCCAGAATTCCGTTTGCCGTCAAAACCGTCTTCGTCAGATACTCGTTGTTGCTTGTGCCCACTCCCATTTTCACATTTTTTCTTTTTAAAAAATCCAGAAATTCTTTTACCCCGGGTTTCAGTTTCACATCCGTTTTATAATGCTTCGCTACCATTTCTGTCCATTCGTTCATAATTTCAAAAATCGTTTCCGATAAACCGAATTTCTTTTTAAAATATTCTGCTATTTCGATGAAACTGTTGCCGCTTTCAATATCCGTAAAAAGATTTTCAGGAATCGGAATGTTTCTTTTATTTAGAAATTCCACATCAACTTTTGTCCAGATTCCCATAGAATCGACAAGCGTTCCGTCAAGATCGAAAATCACCGCTTCAAGCATTATTTTTTCCAATTCAATTTTTATTGTGTTTTTAACAACTTGTTTCTAATTTTCGCACTAAACATATCCATAATCCAAACGGTGGCGGCAATCAACCAAATAATGAGACCGACATTGTGCCAGCGCAAAAGCTGTTGCTGTTGAAGAAGGGCAAGACCAATTCCGCCGCCGCCTACAAAACCGACGATTGTCGCCATTCTCACGTTAATATCCCAACGATAAATCGTAAAAGCCAAATAAGGAGAAATAATCTGTGGAATAACGGCATAAATCCAAACTTGTAACTGATTCGCTCCGGTTGCTTTGATAGCCTCGATTTGACCGGAATCAATATTTTCTATCTGTTCCGAATATAATTTTGTGAGAGCGGCAACGGAATGAATCATCAAAGCCAACATTCCGGCAAATGGTCCGATTCCCACCCAAACGGAAAAAATAATCGCCCAGACGACAGCTTCCACAGACCGAAAAAAAGTGGCTATCGTTCTGATAACAATATAAACCGTGTTTCCCAATATCGTTTTCGGCATCAAATTCCTCGCCGCAAAAAAACTAAGAACAAAAGCAAACGGAATGGCAAAAAAAGTTGCCAACAATGCTAAAAATATCGTTTCCGCCAAAGCGGATAACATTGGAATAAAAATATCGAAATTCGGATCTAAAATTCCCGACACTATGTTTTTGGCGTTGATAAACTTAGTAAAAAATTTAACAGGTTTCACCTCAACCACATTCCAACCGACCACAAAAGTAACTATCAAACCTAAAACGATAAACAATCCCCAAAAATGGAAATACCATTTACCGTTGAGCTTTTTACTTCCGACAAAAAATTTTTTGCCGATTGAATCGCCAATAATAAAAAACAGGAGCGTCAGAAACAAGGAAACAGCTATATGATAATTAAAATTAAGATGAACTTCAAACCACTGATAGACCAAATAACGACCGCAACCGACGACATAAAACCAAAAAAGAAAGTCCGTCACAATCGCTTTAAAAATCGGCAGGGTTTTATTTTTCATAATTTTTCCTTTCATAAAACACTTAATTACTTAAAATCATTATTTTCCGCGAAACAAATCAAATCCGCCGGAAAATTTTTAGCGTATTTCTACTTCTTCCGCCTCTTCCCCGTATATTTCTTTGAATTTTTTTTCATCAATTTCCGCCGGTTTGCCGTCAAAAACAATTTTTCCGTCTTTAAGGGCTATCACTCGCGTTCCGTATTTTCGAGCCAAACTGAGAAAATGAAGAGAACAAATCACCGTAATATTGTCGTTTTTGTTCAAGTCGCCGAGATATTTCATCACGGAATCGGCAGTGGCAGGATCAAGACTGGCAACAGGTTCGTCTGCCAAAATTAAATTCGGTTCTTGCATCAAAGCGCGTGCAATTGCCACTCTTTGCTGTTGCCCGCCGCTCAAATTCATCACTTTTTTCTTTTGAAATTCCAATAAACCAACTCTTTTTAAGTTTTTCAAAGCCTTTTCTTTATCTTCTTGATTCGCTCCCAAAAATAAAGATTGCGAAAAAGAAATATAACCCAATCTTCCCGTGAGAACATTTGTGAGAACGCTGAGATTTTTGATGAGATTAAACTGTTGGAAAATCATACCTATTCTTCTGCGAATATGTCTTAACTCCGTTCCTTTCGCTCGAATAACATTTTTCCCCGCAAAACTTATCTCTCCGGAGCTCGGTTCAATCAATCTGTTGATGCACCGTAAAAGTGTTGATTTTCCCGAACCCGATAGCCCCAGCAAAATTAGAAATTCCCCCTCGTTTACGGAAAGATTAATTCCTTTGAGAGCGTGTGTTCCACCGTTATAAATTTTATGAAGACCTTTTATTGATAATATTTCTTTCATAATTTTCCTTTCGGATTTCGTTCGGAATACTGATTCCGATAAGATTCTTCTTTATTCGCCAAGGAACGAAGAAGCATCTTTTCCCAAAGTTGCAAGTGTTTTTCGAACAATATCATATTCGGAATCGTCGGCGCGCACAAAATCGCTGATATTGAAAAGGTTGTTCAGCACTTTTTTACCCTTTTCCGTTTTGGCGTATTCTAGCAAAGAAACAATAATTTTTTCTTTCATATCTTCGGGAAATCCTTTTCTGAAAGTTACCGTATCATTGGGAATCCATTCCGTAAATCCGATAATTTTGATTTTTTCCATAACATCGGGATAAGTATCCAAAACGGCAAATCTGGCGTCTTGCGGAACGCCGTTTTCATCCGGCGGCGACCAATATGTGCAACCGACATCAGCCGTTCCCTGATAAACAGCTAAAATCGCTTGCGGATGCCCGCCGGCAAACATTGTTTTTCCGGGTTTAATATTTTTTTCTTTGAGCAAAGCGGAAGGATAAATATAACCGGAAGTGGAAGCCGCATCCGTGTAAGCAATTACTTTTCCGTTTATATCTTCCAAAGAATTAATTTTACCGTCGGAACGCGCTACAAATTGACCGCGATATTTTTTCAAACCTCTGCGAACCGTCATCAAACCGACTTCTGCATCATATTTTTCGTGCGCCAAAACATAGGCAAAAGTCGCTAACCAAGCAATATCGGTTTCTTTTGTTCCCATCGCTTCGATAACGGCGGCATAACTCGTGGGAACGGCAATATCAAAATAATAACCGGTTTTTTCATGGATATAATCAGCCACTTCTTTCCCGCTTGTGATGATTTTTCCCGCTTCCATAGAAGGAACAAAATACATTTTAATCGGATTGCTTTTACTTCCCAATTCACCTTTTTTTGAACATCCAATTGCCAGCAAAACCAATAACAAAAATACCATTTTCAAATATTTCATTTAAATCCTCCAACCTTTCATTTTTCGCCTTTTAAAATGGAAAAATCATCAAAGAAAACATAACTGTCCGCTTTTGACCATAAACCGATTTTTCCACTGATATTTTCGGAAAAGTCATAATCCAGATACAGTTTATCGTTAACAAACCCTTTGATGTTTTTTCCATTTATTTCCACTTTCAGAGTATGCCAGACTATCCACTTCCGTGCAAATTGCCAACGGAAAATACTTATATGCTTCCAGATTATCCAGAAATTCTGCGTATCTTTCGCCGTATAATCCTTTTGCTTTGCTGACGATTCCTTCGGCGAGAACGCCTTTTTCCCAACTTCTGCCGTCAACAGCGTAAACCGTATTATCACCGTCTTTGTCAATGTGCCATTTGCCTACAAACGACGAAAAACCACGAGCCGGCGCGTTCAAAGAATCATTTTCAAAAGTATAAATTTGCATCTCCTCATTTTCCGCAGAAACAAATGGTGAAAATAAAACGAATAATCCCACCAAAATTCCGAATTTCATAATTTCCTCCGATTATAAAAAATATTGGTTTTATAATAAATAATGAATAACACAAACGGCAATCCAATCAAATAAAATGCAAACAGAAAAACGCTCCAATTCTTTTTCACAACAAGCGGAAATCCTTTATAGTGCGTTTCGGTACTCGATTTTTCGATTTTTTTTCCGCTCAATTCCTGCAAAAGCATAAAAATTTCCTCTTCGCTGTTTGAATATGTTTCCGCACTTTTGCCGTCAAAAGAATATCTGAATTTTCCATATTCCGATTCGAGAGATTTTCCCGACACAAACCTTACCGTAACATCGTTTTTAACCATTTTCAATTTTTTCAAAAAATCGTTCAAATAATCTTTGGTTCTACTGTCCGTTGGTTCCAGAAAAATCGTAATTGTGAGTGGCGGCAGTTTCTTCAAAAACCTCGTTTCGGCTATCGAAAAAGAGTTTCTTCTGCT
>NATF01000096.1 GCA_002085205.1 Candidatus Cloacimonas sp. 4484_275
TAATCAGTCCAGCCGTCGTAAAGGGTATTTCCGGGATTACCGGTTCCGTCGTCAAAAGTGGAACTGTCTCCCCAGCCGACGACTCTTCCGTTTCCGTATTCACAGGTAACCAAAAGCGGAGTGTAATGAGAATATTCTCTCCAAATATGTTCTTCCGCCGGATAATTGGCGGACATCGTCGAGCCTGCCCACATTCCGACCCGATTGATATTTTCCGTAATGAAAGTTCGAGGGGATTCGATGTAGGAAGCCGGTTCAAGCCATTCGTTGTCGCTGTTGAAGCTCATATGAAAGTAGGTCATTGATTGCAACGAATAATCGAAAATATCTTGTGCATCCCAACCGTTATTGTTTCTATCAGCACCATCATGGTCGGCGATCATAAAAAGTCCGCCGCCGTTTTGAACGAAATCGAGAATTGCCTGTTTTTCGGAATTGGTAAACGGATTTTGTGGTTCCGGAATGATGAAAACATCACAATTTTGCAACGCATAAGAAGTAATTTGCGAACCGTTCAAAGTTAAAGTTTCATATCCCAAATCTCTCAAAGCTTGTCCGTAATCCGAAAATCCACCTATCCAATTCGGCGGAGTTCCGATAACCCAATCCGCATTTCCCGCCGTTTCTTCTTTCGTGTTATCAAACAGAACGGTGACAGCGGTTAAGCTTCCGCAAACAAACAAAGCGATTAATATCAATCGAATTTTTTTCATTCTTATTCCTTTATATATTCTTTTATAATTCTTTATATCTGAAACAGGAAACGAGATGGTCGTTTATCATTCCTGCGGCTTGCATAAAAGCATAACAGATTGTAGAGCCGACAAATTTGAAACCTCTTTTTTTCA
The DNA here is from genome assembly GCA_002085205.1 of Candidatus Cloacimonas sp. 4484_275. Taxonomy (GTDB): domain Bacteria; phylum Cloacimonadota; class Cloacimonadia; order Cloacimonadales; family TCS61; genus 4484-275. The sequence continues at coordinate 849 of NATF01000096.1, forward strand.
GATCGTTGCTCATAGCTTCCGATTCGGGGGAAGAAGAGGGAATTTCCGATTCCGTTTGCCAATGATTTTTAATGACCTTTCCTTTTGTAAATTGCCAGATATATTTGTCAAAACTACCGAATTCGGTTTTAATTTGAAGAAATTTCCTTGCATTATTTACGGCGGCTTCTATTTTCCGTCGATTGCGAATAATAGATTTATTTTGAATAAGTTCTTAAACCGGCTTGAAATGTATCCAATAGCAAAAATTCGAAAAGTTTGGTATCATCGTGAAGCGGAACTCCCCATTCTTCATCGTGGTATTTAATCATCAACGGATTTTTTCCGACCCATTCACATCGTTTCATATTTATTTCCTATGGAACAAGAAAATTAGATAAAGCAAATATAAAATTAGGAAAGCGATTGCTTCCAAGCGGTAAATTTTGTGTTTTTTGCCGAGAAAAAGCGTAAAAAACAAAATCAGCGTGGTTAAAATGAGAAGAAGGAAATCAATATTCAAAAGAGGATCAAATTCCAGCGGATGAATAATTGAACTTATTCCCAAAACAAGCAGTAAATTGAAGATATTTGAGCCGAGAACATTTCCGATGGCAATGTTATTATGTTTTTTCAAAACGGAAATTATGGAAGTAACCATTTCCGGAAGGGAAGTTCCCAAGGCAACAATGGTGAGAGCGATAAATTTTTCGCTGACATGTAGATGCTCGGCTATTTTAACGGCGTTCGTAACGACCAATTTCCCACCGACAAAAAGACCGATAATACCTAACACAATGAAAATTATCGATTTTGGAAGAGAAATCAAGTGAACCTGAAAATTTTGAGTATCTTTCGAAATTCCGAAAACATAAATGAAAAAAAGAAAAATGGCGACAAGCAAAATAAAACCGTCGAGACGCGATAAAGTGTGTCCGGAGAATCCGAAATTATTTGCCAATAAAAAGACCAAAATCGTGCTCGCCAAAACGAAGGGAACTTCTTTTAAAACCGTGTTCCTCAAAACGAAAATAGGTTTGATCAAACCGGCAATTCCGAGAACCATCAAAACATTGAAAATGTTGCTGCCGATAATGTTTCCGAAAGCAATTTCGTCATAATTTTTGAAACTGGCAATGATGTTCACGATAAGTTCGGGGGCGGAAGTCCCGAATGCCACAACCGTGAGTCCGATGGCAATTTCGGAAATATCAAGTCGTTTTGCCAAAGAGGCGGAGCCGTCCACAAGCCAATCCGCGCTTTTTACCAGAAGCACGAAACCGATAATCGTTAAACCGAAAGCAATTAACATTTTTCCTCGTTAAACATCTATGATCGGAGTCGGTTCATATTGGCTGGAAACAATCAGATTCAAGTCCAGATTTATGGTTTTCAAGTAACTCTCAACCAGATTTTTGGCAATTTCCGGTTTGTTGTTTATTTCGCTTAAATGAGCTAAAATAATGTTTTTCAAACCGGGATGAATAATTTGACTGATGACCGCCACCGCTTGTTCGTTGGAAAGGTGACCCATTCTGCTTTTCACTCTTTGTTTAAGTTCCCACGGGTAAGGACCTTCGAGAAGCATTTTTTCGTCATGGTTGCTTTCCAGAATTATGGTAGTTGCTTCTTGGAATTTGAGTAACATTAATCTGGAACTGTATCCCAAATCCGTGGCAATTGCCAATTTCCGATTATTTTCGTCTTGTTTTTGAAGAACGAAATTAACGCCGTCCACAACATCGTGGGAAGAGGGAAAAGTAGAAATTTGCAAGTCTCCTATTTGGAAAGTTTCGCCGTTTTCAAAATGAATAATGCCGGCAGGAATTTTTCCCAATCTGTGTCTGCTGACAAGATAGGTTTGTTTCGTGATGAAAAGCGGAATTTTGTATTTTCGGCAAACCACTCCGGCGCCTGAAATATGATCGCTGTGCTCGTGACTGATAATCAAAGCTTTTAATTTATTTTCATTCAAATTTATTTTTCGAATTGCTTCGGATATTTTGATTCCGCTTAATCCGGCATCTATCAAAATTTTTGTATTTTCCGTTTTAACCAGAATGCTGTTTCCTTTGCTTCCGCTTGCCAGAACTGCTGTTTGAAACATTCAAAATTCCTTTCATCACGAATATTTTATTTCAGGTAATAATATCTTTCATTCAAACGGTCAAATTCCGTCCATTTGGCATTTGGATTTTGGTTTGCTTCGATAAGCTGTTTAACTCCAACCGTTTGAGCATCAAGATTATCGGCATAATGAAGAACCACCGCTTCAATTGTTTGCGGAAGTCGGGCGGAGGCTTTTTCATATTCACCGTGATGAGATAAAATTAAATGACGAATCTTCATCAATAAATCTTCGGGGAAATTGTTAACGGCAGCCGCCTTTTCACACACGAATTGGTCTCCCAAAGGAATGTGACCGATCAATCTTCCTTGAACGGAAAAATCAATAACGGTTTTTACATTATATTCAAAAACTTTTCCAATGTCGTGAAGGATTGCACCGGTAATTAAAATATCTTTGTTCACGGGATACATTTTAGAGGCAAAATCGCAAATTTGAACCACGGAAACGGTGTGTTCCAAAAGTCCGCCGATGTAGTTATGATGCCAATTTTTTGCTGCCGGAGCTTTTGCGAACAGATTAAAAAATTCTTTATCTTCAAAAATGATAAGAAGCAGTTTTTTCAAATATTCGTTTTCCAGATTATCGATGTAAGAAAACAGTTTATCCGAAAGTTCATCTATATCTTTGGTGGTTGTTTCGAGGAAATTGGTCAGGTCGAATTCCTCGTTTTCCATTTTTCTGATTTTGGTGATGGAAAGCTGAATCTGAGTATTAAAAGAAACCACTTTTGCCTTGATTTTGATAACATCGCCTTCTTCGAACATTTCGGAAATGGGTTTGGCGTTATTCCATACATTTCCGGTTATCGAACCTGTTTTGTCGGTAATTTTGAGACGAATGAAATAATTATCGTTTTTATCCTGTCGCAATTCCTTCTGAGTTACCAGAAAGTAGCTGATTATCTCTTTATTCAGATAATTTTGAAGTTCTCTGACAAAAATTTTATCTTCCATATTTTATCCTTTTTCCTTTTGTAATAGAATCAGTATCATTGAATTTATTTATTTTAAATTTTTCCCGTGTTTTTTCATTTATCCCCGCAAGCAACCAGCTTTCTATTTCTTTAATTACCAAAATAATATGATGTGGATCAATATTGGCAAATTGTTTTTGGATTTTTTGTTTTTTATGGGTAATACAGGGAGAATTGTTAATGTCGCTAATAAAAATGTAATCCGCTTTTATACTTTTGATAGATTTAATATAATTATTAATATTTTTTTTCTTTTTTTGAGAATATTTGATAATTTTTACAATTTTTTTCTTCTTTTCAAATTTCGGTTTGATTATTTTTTGAAAAAACCTTTCATCATCGTTTCCTTCTACAAATATAAAGAGCAACTTATAATTCATTTTATTCCTCAAGTAGATTTTGGATATAAAGTTCTTCGATTCCAATGTCGTTTTTCAGAAAAGTTTTGATTTCTTTTTTATTTGCCGGTTTTATAATTTTAGAAAAGCCGTCACTATCGCGAGATACCAATAAAATATTGTTAATATCCGCATATTTTACAACTTCAGGGCTATGAGTCGTTACGATAATTTGTTTTTTGGGGGAAACATCTTTCATCATATCCATAACTTTTGAAATTAGATAAGGATGTATATTGCGTTCCGGTTCTTCAATTATTGTTAAAGGTTTTTTTTCAAAATATAAAGCAACAATTAAAGCGGTGATATTTATAGTTCCGTCGGAAATTAAGGAAGCAGGCAAAAACTGATTCTCGAAATAAGTTTCTTGTAATTTGAAAAGTAAAGACTTATCCGCAAATTTTTCTACTCCCAAATCTTTTATAAAGGGTAACAAATCTCTAACTAAATTGAACAATTTTTTCCTTTTTTCGTTGTTTTCAGTAATGTTTTTTAAAATTATAGACAGATTGCTTCCGTTTTCTTCTAATTCCGCTTTTCCCGTGATTGGAGTTGCTTTTTTGGGTAACTTTGGGTCAAAGTCGTATAAAGAAGTATTAGCAATGATATCTTCCAGTTTGGGCATAAAAAAATAGGAAAACGGTCTTTCCAAAATAAGAGTTTTAGATGACATATTTTCCGGTAAAATTAAAGGAGAAAAAATATCATCTTCCGAAATATGAACTTTTTCGGGTTTTATTAAACCTACTTTCAAATTATTTTTTACCCGAGAAATTTTAATTTTTCCTTTTCCTAATATTTTTTCTTCTTTTAAATTTTTTTCATTTACGGTAACTTTAATAAAGTTACATTTTAGCAATAAAATGTCTTTAGCAACTGTAAATCCGGAATTTCTTTCATTAAAATTCAGAGAAAATTCATATTCGGTTTCATATACTCTTATACCTATTTTTTCACCTCTTGTAAGAAAGCCATAATTTGCATCGGAAATGAATTTAATAATTAGATTTTTTGAGTGTTTTATATTCATATTTCTTAAATATTCAATACCTCCTTGCATAGAAAGAGCATTGGTAAGACCATGATTTACAATGTCTCTCAAGAATTCAAAAATATGAACAAAATTAGACTTCCCGGAAGCATTAGCACCGATTAAAACATTAAAATTATTAAGTTCTATTTCCATTTCATTAAAACTTTTAAAGTTTGAAACTATCAATTTTTTTATGCTCATTTTAGTTAACCTCCTTGCTTGAATTATGCCGAAGAATTATTCCACATAAATATTATTTGTATAAATCCAACCTCTGCCGAAGCGCGTGATTTCCAGCCGGTAATTTCCGGGAGTTTCAATAGGAAAGAAACCTTTTTCAAATAGAATTTCATCTCTTCTTGAAATTGAATTTTTTCGCCGAAGACGGCACTCTTTCCGTTGGCGGAAATCCCGGCATAAAAATTGTAAGGATTTCCCACTTTATAATTAACCAGATATGAATTGCCGTTTTTCAGAGCTTGCAGAATGTTTTCTTTGGAAATTTCC
>NATF01000097.1 GCA_002085205.1 Candidatus Cloacimonas sp. 4484_275
AAAATGACAGATTACAAAAAAGCCGGCGTTGATATAAAAGTCGGTGATGAAGCTTCCCGAATTGCGTATAAATATGCAAAATCCACTTTTCTCTCGCGCAGAGGAATGATTGGCAAAGCGGTTATCAAAGATAATGCTTTTGCCGGTTTGATTGATCTCGGTAATTTTTATCTGGTTCAATGTGATGACGGCGTGGGAACAAAAATCGAAATAGCGGAAAAAATCGGAAAATTCGACACTCTCGGTTATGATCTCTTGGCAATGGTTGCCGACGACGCCGTTTGTCTCGGTGCGGAGACAATTTCCGTTTCCAACACAATCGATACGAACAAAGTTGATGTTCACATAATCGAAGAAATGATGAAAGGATTGGCGAAAGCCTGCATCGAACAGAAAGTTATCATTCCCGGCGGAGAAATTGCCGAAATCGGCAAAAGCGTGAACGGCAATATTTGGAATGCAACGGCAATCGGAATCTTGGAAAAAGACAAGATTATCGATGGAAAAAATATTGAAAAAGGCGATAAAATTATTGCTTTGAGAGAAAAAGGTTTCCGTTCGAACGGTTTTTCCCTCGTCAGATACATTCTGGAAAACGAATTGGGAAAAGATGCGTATAAAATGAAATCGCCTTTCGGGAAAAGTTGGGGAGAAATGCTGTTAAAACCTTCCGTGATTTATTCTTCCGCGCTACTGAAAATTTTGGGAAGATTCGGAGAAAATCGCAAAATTGAAATCAAAGGAATTTCTCATATCACGGGCGGCGGAATTGCCGGAAATTTCCGCAGAATTCTCAAAGATAAAAAGCTCGGAGCTGTTTTTTATGATGTTTTCGAACCTTCGGAAATGGTGAAAGAAATTCAAAAAATGGGAAATGTTGCGGAATCGGAAGCCTACAAAACCTGGAATATGGGAAACGGAATGATGTTGGTTGTTACGCCTGAAAATGCAGAGAAAATTTTAGAATCTTTGGATATCGAAGCAAAGATTGTCGGAGAAATAACGGATTCCGGAATTATCGAAATCGAAACGAAAGGAATTAAACCGCAGGTTTTGAAATATAAATGAAAGAAAAAAATATAAAAGGGGCTTTTTCAAAATGATTTTCTCCGTGCGTTCTTGGGTTAATTTTTGTTTGTTGCTAAAAATATTCGTGAGAATTCGTGTTAATTCGTGGTTTTCCAAAGAGCCAAAGAACTTTTTTTTGGTTAATTTTTGTTCGTTTTGTTCGTTGCTAAAAATAATTCGTGAGAATTCGTGTTAATTCGTGGTTTCAATAAAAAGGGAAAAATATGAAAAATCAGATTCAAATTGTTTTCAAGGAAAATATCAGAGATGTTCGGGGCGAGAAAATTGAAAAAGACGCTCTTTCTTTTCTGAACATCAAAACCGGAAAAATCAAGACCGGAAAAATTTTCAATGTTACTTATCCGTTAACGGAAAAGGAGATAGAAATTTTTGCCGATTTCGGTCTGAAAGATGAAATAATTCATGATGTTTACATCAATTCTTTTTATGCAAATCCTTTCTATAAATCGTTTATTCTTGTAGCCAAACTTCCCGGCGTTACGGACGACGAAGGTTTTTCCGCTCAAAAAACTCTTGTCGATATTCTCAACTTAAAGTTGGACACAAGCAGGCAACACATTTATACGGAAGAAATCTATTTCATCGAAAACGAACTTGAGCGAAACGAATTGAGGAAGCTTGCGGAAAATCTGCTCGGAAACAAACTTATTCATCATTTCGAATACGGAAAATTCCGCGGAGAGGTAAGTTATCTTCCGCAAGTAAGAATCGATTCCGAGACAACCGTGGAAACTATTGATTTGAATGTTTCCGATGCCGAATTGATGCGGATTTCCAAGGAAAGACTTTTATCTTTGAATTTGAAAGAGATGAAAGCGATTCGATCATATTTTTCAGATGAGAAGGTAATTGCAAATCGGCTAAAAAATAATCTTCCCGCAAAACCGACTGATTGTGAATTGGAAGTGCTGGCGCAAACTTGGAGCGAACATTGCAAACACAAGGAATTTGCCGCTACGATAAAATATAAAAATTGGGAAACCGGCGAGGAAGAAACAATTGATTCTCTCTTTAAAACTTTTATTAAAAATTCCACGGAAATAATCCGCAATCGGCTGGAAAAAAGCGGGAATAATTGGTTGCTTAAAGTTTTCAGCGACAACGCCGGCGTCGTAAAAATAGACGAAAATTCTGTTTTTGTTTGGAAGGTGGAAACGCACAATTCTCCGTCCGCCATCGATCCTTACGGCGGCGCAATCACCGGAATTTTGGGAAACAACCGCGATCCGTTGGGAACCGGAATCGGCGGCGGAAAACTACTTTTTAACACAAATGTTCTTTGTTTCGGTCCGCCGAATTATGACAAAAAATTGCTTCCCGGACAACTGCATCCCCGTCGAATCTTTGAAGGTGTTCGACACGGAATTGAAGACGGCGGCAACAAATCGGGAATTCCGACCGTAAACGGAAGCATAATTTTTGATGAACGATATTCGGGAAAGCCGCTTGTGTTCTGCGGAACCGGTGGAGTGATGCCTCTGAAAATCGCCGGCAGAAATTCCTGGGAAAAGAAAATAGACGACGGAGATTTGATTATTATGGCGGGCGGAAGAGTGGGAAAAGACGGAATTCACGGAGCCACTTTTTCTTCCGCTGAAATTGACGAACATTCTCCCCAATCGGCAGTGCAAATCGGAAGTCCGATAACACAAAAATTGCTTTCCGATTTTATGTGGGAAGCCGTGCAAAAGGGTTTGATAAAATGTTCAACCGATAACGGAGCGGGCGGATTGTCCTCTTCAATCGGTGAATTGGCGGAAATCAGCGGCGGCGCAATTGTCAATTTGGAAAAAGTGCCGTTGAAATATCCGAATCTGAAACCACAATGAAAAAGTCGCTTTTCTGGAAATGGATTTTCTGCATAACGGCGTTCCCAAAAAATATATGGAAGCGGAGTGGAAAAAACCGCGACTTTCCGAGCCTGAACTTCCCAAAAACCTTGATTATAACGAAATTCTTTTGAGATTGATGGGAAGCTATAACATTTGTTCGCGCGAAAGTGTGATCCGTCAATATGACCACGAAGTTAAAGGAAAAACCATCATCAAACCTTTGATGGGAAAGAAGGGAAATTCTCCGCAGGATGCCGCCGTGATGAGACTTAATTTCGACGGCTTTGAAGGAATTGCGGTTTCCAACGGGATTTGTCCTAAATACGGCGACATCGACGCTTATGAAATGAGCGCCGGCGCTTTTGACGAGGCAGTCCGACAAATTATTTCCGTTGGCGGAAAATTGCCCGACATTCGCTCAAACTCAAACGGATTTTGGACGGTAAACGATAATTTCTGTGTTCCCGATTCCGCTTTTGATCCCGAAAATAATCCCGATGGAAAGCAGAAGCTGGCAAAACTTGTACAGATGAACAAAGCGCTTTTCGATATGTCCGTTTTTTTCAATATTCCCATGACTTCCGGAAAAGACAGCATGAAAAACGATTTCAAAGCGGGAAAAGTAAAAATTTCCGTTCCGCCGACAATTCTGTATTCGATGGTTGCCAAAATCGAAGATGTGCGAAAAACCGTTACGAGTAACTTCAAAGCGGAAGGGGACTTAATTTATCTTTTGGGAAAAACTTACGACGAACTCGGTGCTTCCGACTTTTACAAACTTTTCGGTGAACTCGGGGCAAATGTTCCCAAAGTGCGAAAAGAAAAGGCAAAACAGCTTTATGAAAAAATGGCAATCGCAAACGAACTGAATCTTATTGAATCCTGTCACGATCTTTCCGACGGCGGAATGGCTGTTGCCGTTTGCGAATGTGCTATCGGAACGGAATTCGGAGCAGAGCTTGATATTTCCGATTTTGAGGGTTTAAGTTTGAATGCGATTCTCTTTTCCGAATCTCATTCGCGTTTTGTTGCCAGCATCAAGCCGGAAAGCGAAGAAAAATTTGAGGAATTGTTCGGTGATAATTGCAAACTTATCGGGAAAGTGATTTCCGAAAAAAAATTGAAAATAAAATTTTATGGAAATGAAGTGATAAATCTGGAAATGAAAGTATTGGAAAATGCTTGGAACGAAGGATTGAATAATTGAATATTCGGTATCGAGGAACTCGTAAAAAGTCATTTCAGGTTTGAAACTGTCATCTTGAGCGTAGTCGAAAGATAAAACAAACTAAGCGGTTACAAAATTCTTCGACTCCGCTCAGAATGACAACAATCTTCTTTTTACGAGTGCCTCAATATTTTAAAATTGAGAATTAAAATTAAAAATTGAAACGAACTCATTTCGTTTATTCGTTTTGTTCGTTTTGTTAGTATTGTTCGTTGCAAAATTTTAGTGTTAGTTAGTGTTAATTCGTGTTAATTCGTGGTTTCAAAAAGGAAAATTTATGGAAAAAGTAAAAGCGTTGATTATAACCGGTTTCGGTATAAACTGTGAAGAAGAAATGGCTGCTGCTTACAAATTGGCGGGAGCGGAAGCGGAAATCGTGCATTTGAATGATATTTTTTCCGAAAAAAAATCGAAAATGATTCTGCGAAATTTGAAGACAGATGGATTTATGTGAAAGTGAATGAAAACAGCAAATCTCCTTTCTTGAAAGGAATTGAGACGCTTTTTCTTCCTGTTCGACACGGAGAAGGCAAACTTATAATTAAAAATGAAAAAATCAAAAAATCAATAATCGGGAAAAATTTGAATTGCCTGACATATTGCGATGAAAACGGTAACGAAACGGATAAATATCCGCAAAACCCAAACGGTTCGGAATTGAACTGCGCCGCTTTGACCGATGAAACCGGACAAATTTTCGGAATGATGCCGCATCCCGAAGCGTTTCTTTCTTTGTATAATCATCCTAATTGGACACAAATGAAACGCAAAAATCCGCATATTTCGGAAGAGGGGGAAGGACTCGAGATTTTTAAGAATATTGTGGAATATATTCATCGCAAAAAATGATTTATAATTGGAGACAAGAATTTTGACAATATTTTCTGAAAATTTTAATTCGCTTCCAATGATAGATTGTTTATTGAAGGGGAAAGACGAGAATTTTACGCAAATGGAGTTAACTAATAAAATGGCGTAAAATTTGGGTCGTTAAATTGCGAGTCGTAAAATTATGACTAAAAAGGAAATATTATGAAAACATTGAATTTAATCAAAAATTTGGAATGGCTTCGTTCCGATATTATCGGACGCAACAAAATGTTCAAAACTCCCTTCGGAGAAAAACCGCTTGTTTATGCGGATTATACCGCCAGCGGCAGATGTCTTTATTCTATTGAAAATTATATGTTGCACATCATGCAATATTATGCCAACACACACACGGAAGATGATTTTACCGGAAAAACGATGACCTCGCTTCTGCACGAATCGGAAAAAATTATTAAAAAAATCGTAAATGCGGGAGAGCATGGAAAGATTATTTTCACGGAATCGGGAACGACCGGCGGAATCACCAGATTACAACAAATTCTCGGCGTTTATATTCCGCCGGCGACCAAAAAAAGAATTGATGATTTTCTTAGAAGTTGCACGGTTCGTTATCCGCAAAATACAAAATGCAATCGGGAACTTTTCGATTATATCGAGGATCACAAACCAATTGTATTTGTCGGACCTTATGAGCATCATTCCAACGAAATTATGTGGAGAAGAACTTTATGCGAGGTCGTTGAAATTCCGCTCGATAAAAATGGAGAAATAGATTTGGCGGAACTCGAAAAAACGGTTTCCGATGAAAAATATAAAAACCGTCAGAAAATCGGTTCTTTTTCCGCCGCTTCCAATGTAACCGGTTTGAAAACACCGGTTTATGAAGTTGCTCGCATTTTGCACAAGTATAACGCAATCGCTTGTTTCGATTTTGCGGCTTGCGCTCCTTATGTGGAAATTGACATGAACAAGGACGAGGAAAGCTATTTTGATGCCATATTTCTTTCGCCGCACAAATTTTTGGGCGGACCGGGAACTGCCGGAGTTTTAATCTTCAATGAAAAAATTTACCCGAAAGATTTGTCTCCGACTATTGCAGCCGGGGGAACGGTCGATTATGTTTCCATAAAAAGAGAAAAGTATGTGGATGACATAGAAACGAGAGAAAAACCCGGAACTCCGGCAATTTTACAAGATATTAAAATCTCATTGGCTTTTCAGATAAAAGAGAAAGTCGGAGTAAAAAATATTGAAAAGATAGAACATTTTTTCCTGAAAAAATTCTACGAACGATTTCTCAATAACGAGAATATTTTGTTTTATGGTCCCACAGCAATAGATAAGAAAATCGGAATCATTCCGTTCAATGTCAGACACAAAGATCGAATTTTACATCCGAAATTCGTGACCAAACTGCTGAACGATTTATTTGGTATTCAGACCCGCGCCGGTTGTTCCTAATATTCCGGATTAAAACCCGGTTGGGTAAGATTTAATCTTCATTATGCGCTTTCCTTCGACGAATTTGAATATATCTGCGATTCCTTAGATTTTATCGTTAAAAGCGGTCACCTTTTCTTACCGTTTTACGAATTCGATTTCAAAACGGGCGATTGGTATCATATGACGCAGAAACAAGTTTCCATGCCGATAACTTTAGATTTGGAGGATGTTCTGAAAAAGGAAAAATTCAAAATGAAACAACCGAATAATTTGAAAGAAATTTTTGAAAAGAATCTGCTTGAAGCGGAAAAACTTGCGGAAAGTCTTCAAGAACCTCAAGATTTCGGCAAATTTGAGGAAAATCTCGAAAAATTAATGTTCTTTTATGTGATGAATTTTAAAGGCAAAAAAGCAATAAATAGTCAAAGTGCTTGTCTTTAAAAAAGGCGGTTTTCTATGAGATTGAAAAGAAAAGTCGTAATTCAAGGAAATTGGATGTTATTTTTCGGTTTTTTCACTGTTGCTGTTTCTTGTTTTGAGAACTTTACGGAAGAAAACAAAAGTCTTGAATTGAACGAACGGAGAAACAAAAAATGATAAAAATTAAAAGAGCACTCATCAGCGTTTCCGATAAAACCGGAATTGTGGAATTGGCAAAAATTTTGCGGGATTTCGACTGTGAAATCATTTCCACGGGCGGCACCCAAAAAGTTTTGGAATCCGCGGGAATAAAAGTTACCGACATCGGCGAAGTTACCGGCAATCCGGAGGCATTCGGCGGCAGAATGAAAACAATTTCTTTCAATGTTGAATCCGCTCTCCTTTTTGATAGGGAAAGAGATAGGGAAGAGGCGGAAAAATTGAATATCAAACCGATAGATATGGTTGTTTGCAATTTATATCCTTTTGCCGAAGTAAAACGGAAAAATGCCGATTTTAACACTTTGATTGAAAACATCGATATTGGCGGTCCGACCATGATTCGCGCCGCCGCAAAAAACTTCAAGTATGTTGTTACGATTGTTGATGTAACAGATTATGATGTAATAATTAAAGAGTTGCTTGAAACAGGCGGAAGTTTGTCTTACGAAACCAGATTCGAATTGATGCGAAAGGCGTTCAATCACACTGCCGATTATGATGCTTTGATTGCCACGACAATGGATTTGATTGCCACGACAATGGATGAACAAGCTGGGAAAAAGTCATTGCGATTTGCTTTTGCTGACGGGAAAAAACTCCGTTACGGAGAAAATTCTCATCAAAAAGGTTATTTCCTTCGGGAAAGAGGGACGGAAGAATTCGCTTTTTGAAATGAAAGTGTTGCATGGAAAAGAGCTTTCGTATAACAATATTTCCGATATTCAAAGTGCGATTGATGCCGTCAAAGATTTAAAAAGGTTCGGTTGTGCGATTGTTAAACATAACAATCCTTGCGGATTGGCGGAAGGAGATAATCAAAGAAAAGTTTTTGAAAATGCTTGGAACGGAGACCCGATTTCCGCATTCGGTTCGATAATCGCTTTCAATAAACCGGTCGATTTGAAAACGGTTGAATTTCTGAATCTGAATAACGAAAACAAGCGTTTGCGAAAGTTTGTGGAAGTTGTCATCGCCCCAAAATATTCGGAAACCGCTTTGAAATATCTGCAATTTCATAAAAATCTACGGGTCATCGAATTCGATCCTAAAAATTCTAAGCGAAAGTTTGAAATTAAATATTTAGACGGTTCACTTCTGATGCAGGATTGTGATGATTTACTTTATGAAAAATTGGAAAATGTGACTGAAAATCGAATTGATGTCGATTCGCAAAAAGAATTGATTGAATTCGGAATTAAAGCAATGAAACAAGTTAAATCCAATTCTATTGTGATTGTTCGGAAGCTTTCCGACGGTTCGTTTCAACTTCTCGGAATGGGAGCCGGTCAGCCGAATCGCTTGATTTCGACAAAATTAGCCATAGAAAAGGCGCGCGAAAATCTTTTTAATGAATATGTGAGCAGGTCAGCAGGTCAGCAGGTCGGCGAGTCAGGAAGTCAGCAGATCAGCAGTTTAGCGAGTCAGCAGGTCAGGAAATCAGCAAGTTCAAAAGAGTTTGATGAATATTTCAAAAAAGAATTTGAACGTGTTGGAGGCACAAAAACAATCAAGGCAGATGTAAGGGTTATAGCAGCAACAAATAGGAATTTAGAAGATTTGATGGTACAAGGTAGG
>NATF01000098.1 GCA_002085205.1 Candidatus Cloacimonas sp. 4484_275
ATTATCAAAATAATCCTTTTTTGTTGACAGTTATTTGCCGCAAAAACAATTCTAACTTCAAAAACTTATGAACGGAGGAATTATGAGAATAACAAAATCAAGGTTATTGCCGATATTTTTCATTGTGATTTTGCTGTTAATATCAGCATGTTCCACGACTACCAGAACCGTAACCAGAATTTCCACCGACGAAGTTACCGATTTGAGCGGACGTTGGAACGATACCGATTCCAAATTGGTAGCGGAACAGATGATAAAAGATATGATTTATCGACCGTGGATAGAAGAATTTGTATTGGAAAACGACAGAAAACCCGTAATAATTGTCGGTTCAATTCGCAACAAAAGTTCCGAACACATTCAAACCGATACTTTTGTAAAAGATATTGAACGCGAACTCATAAACAGCGGCAAAGTGAAATTCGTCGCTTCCGATAAGGAGCGAATGCAGATTTTGGAAGAAAGATATTATCAACAATCTCACGCCTCCGACGAAACGGCAAAATCGCTTGCTCAGGAAACCGGTGCCGATTTCATGCTCATCGGAACGATTACTTCCAATGTTGACGCCATCGGTGGAAAAGCGGCAATTTTCTATCAAGTGGATATGGAACTCGTTAATATTGAAACCAACGAAAAAGTTTGGATGGGCAGTAAAGAGATTAAGAAATTCATCCGACAAAGCAAAACAAAATTCTAAGAAACTTTTTTGGTTTCGATTCTCTTTTTAACGATTTGGGATGGCATTGAGCATTTACCTTAATTTTTCTAATTTATTAATAATAAAATTAAAGGAAATTATCCATGAAAAGCAATAAGCGGAAATTGATTCTATTTCTTGTAATTATCGGTTTAATTATCGGTTGCGCATCTATGTCCAGTCATAAAACACAATATTACGGATTAGACGAAAAGTTGGCAAATCGGGATTTTGCAGGTGCGATTTCCCAAATTGAAAACGCCAAAGATAAATATTATAAATCCAAAGACAGAGTGCAATATTATTTGGATTTGGGAATGCTTTATCATTATAATCGTGAATTCGAAAAGAGCAACGAACTTCTCACCAAAGCCGAATATGCAATTGAAGAACTTTATACGAAAAGCATTTCCAAAGCCGCCGCTTCACTTTTGGTGAACGACAATATGCTCGATTACTTCGGCGAAGATTATGAAGATATTTACTTGAATGTTTTCAAGGCGCTTAATTATTTGGAAATGAATCAATTCGACGATGCTTTCGTGGAGATTCGCAGAATAAATATCAAACTCACGAAATTGGAAGACAAATACAGTAAACTTGCCGACAGTTTCAATCTTTCTCCGAAAAAGAAGAAAAAATTCAAAGCGGGCAAAAGCAACTTCCATAATTCCGCGTTGGGAAGATGTTTGAGCATGTTACTTTACCGAACGGAAGGAAAACTTGACGATGCGGAAATTGATAAAAAACAAATTGAAGAAGCGTGGAAATTACAATCGCATCTTTATAATTTTCCCATGCCGAAATTTGACGATTATCTAAAGAACAACGGAAAAGCCAAAATCGATGTTCTCGGTTTCATAGGAAAATCTCCCGATAAAAAAGCCAAAACGCTTTATATTCACACCGAAAAAGATATGCTCATTATCGCCAATACAAAAGAAAATCCGCGCGGGAAACAAAACCTCAAAGAAATGGACATTATCAATTGGCCCGGAATTAAAGAAGGTTATCATTTCAAATTCCAACTTCCTTATATGGTAAAAAGGAGCTCAAAAGTTCGGAAAATTAAAGTGATTGTGGACGGCAAAAGTGAAAAAGAGTTGCAACTTCTGGAAAGCATGGAAGATGTGGCTTTGGAAACTTATAAAATCAAAGAACCGATAATCTACCTGAAAACCATCACAAGAGCGGTTTTGAAAGGACTTGCCGCCGCAAAAGGCAAAGAAAAAATGACGGCGAAAATTGATAATCCCATTTTGGGTTTTGCGGCTCGAATGGCAACGGATTTAGCTGTTGATGCCACCGAAAACGCAGATTTGAGAATTTCCCGATTTTTTCCGGCTAAAGCTTTGATCGGCGAAGTGGAAGTTCAACCCGGTGTTCATCATCTTAAAATTGAATATTATTCTGCGAACGGAACACTTTTGTTTACCGATGATTGCGGCGAAAAGGAGTTTTCCGCAAATAAATTAAATCTGATAGAATCGTTTTATTTAAATTAACGAGGGAAAAATTATGAAAAAGGTTGTTGTGATAGTGATAATTGTGCTGTTAAGCATCTCTTGTGTAATGCAGGCAAAAACCGGAAAAAACAAAAAGCCGCTCTGGTTGGAAAATCCGGAAAAAGTATATTCTCCCCAGATTTATCTGGTTGCCATCGGTGAGGGAGATTCTCGCAAAGACGCCGAAAACAATGCGGTTGCCAATCTTTCCAGAATTTTTGAAAGCAAAGTCAAGGCGGACGAAACAACTACGCAAAGATATCTGGAACTTACCCGTAACAAAACGACGACAATCGAAGATGAATTCAATGTGGAAACGCGGGTCAATGTAAAATCGGAACAAACACTCTATAATATTAAGTTTGCGGACAGTTATACTGATAATTTGGGAAAAACTTATGTTTTGGCGTACATCAAGAGAATGGAAACTGCGGAAATTTATACGGAAAAAATCAACAACAACGCCGAAAAAATACATTATTTTATCGATTTAAGCGAAAAAACAAATGACATTATCAAACAATATGCCGCTTTAAATGCCGCTTCGACAATCGCCGCCGTTAATGAAACTTTGATAGAACAATTGAACATCATTTCTCCTACCGCAAAAGAATTTTTGGAACTTAATTATGAATATCAAAAATTAAAAAATCAGGCTGCCGAAAAAGCAAAAAATATTACATTTTCCGTCAAGGTTTCGGGAAGTATTTTATTCGAAAATACCGATTTGAAGCGAGATGATGATTTCAAATTCGTTCGATATACATTTGATTTGAAGGTTGTTGATAATAATGGCGACACAATTATTTCTCTGTTTGAGAAAGGAAAAGAAGGACATACCACTTATTTGGAAGCGAGAGAACGGGCTATCCGAAAAATCGGTAAAAAAATTAAGAAGAAATTTAGGAAGAAATTAACGGCTTATTTTGATGGATTGGTTATGTGATTTTTGACGGACTCGTAAAAAGTCTAATGTTGTCATTCTGAGCGTAGTCGAAGAATTTCGTAATCTCTTGGTTTGTTGTATCTTTTCCCGATACATCGGGACTCAAGATGACAGTTTCAGATCTGAAATGACTTTTTACGAAACCATCATTTTTAATATAAAAACGAAAAATATTGAACAAGGAGCAATTGATGAAATCATATCGAAAAGAACTTTGGTTTAATACACCTACTCGTCGGGCTTTTATAAACATCACGCCGCAAATTGACGAATGTCTTCGCGAAAGCGGAATCAAAGAAGGATTGTGTTTGGTGAATGCTATGCATATCACCGCCAGCGTTTTTATCAACGACGACGAAAGCGGATTGCATCAAGATTTTGAGAAATGGTTGGAAAAGTTGGCTCCGGAAAAACCGTATTCTCAATACAAACACAACGGATTTGAAGACAATGCCGACGCTCATTTGAAGAGAACCGTGATGGGTCGGGAAGTTGTAGTCGCCGTAACGAACGGAAAACTTGATTTCGGTCCTTGGGAACAAATATTTTATGGAGAATTCGACGGGAAAAGAAGAAAAAGAGTTTTGGTTAAAATCATCGGAGAATAGCTTTACGATGATAATTAAAAAATCGAATCAATTATTCTGTTAGAGGAGAAAATGAGAAAGCATGGCGAAAATTCGGATAACAATTTCGAATCGTTGAAACTGAAATATGAAAAAGTACTGAAAGCAATTCCCGACTTATTTTTTATCTTTGATAAAGACGGTTATTTGCGAGATTATTATACCAACAACACCAACACAATTCTTCCTTATGAAAAGTTGATAAACAAAAACATCAAAGAGTTTCTGCCGCCCAAAGCCGTTACCAGTATTTTGAAAAATATAGCCGCCGTTTTGAAGGAAAACAAACCGTTTACAATCAGATTTTATATTCCTCCGCAAAAAATATATCACGAAATGCGTTTAATTTCATACTCAAAAGATAGAGTTTTGGCAATTGTGCGAGACATCACGGAGCAAGAAATTATTCGTTTGGAATTAAAAGAGAGCGAAGAGCTTTATCACAAAATGTTTGAACACTCTCCGGATCCGATAATTATTTACTCGGAAGGAAAAGTGGTGGACTGGCAGAAGAGAAATTTATCACTGCAAAAGGGGAAGTTCGCAATGTGGAAGTTTCTTCGGTTCCGATTGTTCATAAAAATAAATTATCGGTGTTAGTAACTTTCCGTGATATTACCGAAAGAAAAAAAGCCGAGAAAAAACTTATCGAAAGCGAGCAAAAATACAGAGAACTTTATTCCATTCTTTCATTTTTGCCAATAAAGCAATATGTGAGCGGCTTTTATCGGCAAAAGATACCGAGGAACCGTTGGGTAAAACGGATTTGTTCTTTGCGGAGAGAGAAAGAAAAAAACATCCCGAAAATCCCAACTGGCATACTTTCGGAGAAATTTGTCAGGATTCCGACGAAGTTATAATCAAAACGAAAAAACCCGCCCGTTTCGATGAGTTCGGTAATGTGAAAGGAAAATATCTGTTTCTGGATGTTTTCAAAGCGCCTCTTTTGGACGAAACTGGCAAAATGATCGGAATAGTCGGTTCCGCCAGAGATATGACGGAAGAGAAAAAAAAGGAAAAAAAGCAAAAGGAATTATTGGAAAAATTGTCGCGGCAAGCCGAATATCTAAAGGTAATTGACGAAGCATCGACTTTACTTTTGACGACCGACGATTATGAAGATGCGATAAAGAAAATTATCGAAATGTTGGGGACGGTTACTCATTCAAACCGAGTCTATATTTTTGAAAATTCGGAAGACGAAGAAACGGGCGAACACTTGATGAACAGAAAATTTGAATGGGTCTCTAACGCGAAACCGGAAATAGAAAATCCGGAATTAAAAAATTTGTCTTACGATTATTATTTTCCCAGATGGGAAAGAGAACTCGCTTATGACAAACCTATTCACGGTTCGGTGGCAAAATTTCCCAAAAGAGAGCAAAAAATTCTGAAAAAACAAGACATTGTTTCGATATTGATTGTTCCCATTATCGTTCACAATAAATTTTGGGGATTTATCGGTTTTGACGATTGTTACAAAGAAAGGCAATGGGATAAATCGGAAATTTCGATGCTTTCGGTTCTGGCGGATAGCATCGGAAGCACTATCGAACGATTTAGAGCCGAAAGGAAAATTAAAAAAGAGCTGGAAACAAAACAAATATTGATTAGGGAAATACATCATCGAGTCAAAAACAATTTGCAGGTGATTTCGAGCATCCTGAAAATGCAATCTTCCCACATCAAAGATCCCGAAGATTTGGAACTGTTACGAGATAGTCAAAGCAGAGTTCAATCGATGGCGCTGATCCATGAAAACATCTATAATTCGGAAAACTTAGCCAGTGTGAATTTCAAACATTACTTGATGGTAATCAGTAATCACCTCACGAAAATATATCGTTCTCGAGCCGCCAATATAGCTTTCGAAGTAGATATTGAAAACACGGATCTCAATATAAATCAGGCAATTCCTTGCGGTTTGATTGCCAATGAATTGATTTCCAACGCCATCAAATATTCATTTCCGAACGGGAAAAAGGGAAAAATTTATGTCGGCTTCCATAAAACGAATTCTTCTTATCGGTTGGTTATCGCGGATAACGGAATCGGTCTTCCCAAAGATATTTCTCCCGAAACGGCAAAAACTCTCGGATTGAGATTGGTTTATTTGCTCACGGACCAATTAAAAGGAAAAATGACCATCATTCGCGAGCAAGGAACAAAATTTATCTTGGAATTTAAACACGAAAATTATTACGGTGAACTGGAATAGAAGCAAAAAAACTGAGAATTTCTACCGTGCGGGGAAAAAAGATAATTAGCGTAAGCAGAAGAACCGACATTCCCGCATTTTACGACGATTGGTTTTTTGAGCATTTGCAAAAGGGTTTCGTGAATGTAAAAAATCCGTTTAATCCTCATCAAATCAGAAAAGTCAGCCTAAAAAAAGAAGATGTGCTTTGCTTTGTTTTTTGGACGAAAAACCCGCTTCCGATGCTTCCGAAACTTAATCTACTGAAAGATTTTCCGTTTTACTTTCTTTTTACTTTGAATCCTTACGGGAGAGATGTGGAAATATATGTTCCCGATAAAACCGAGCTGATTGAAACATTTCGTAAACTCTCCGAACAAATAGGAAAAAAGCGGGTTATTTGGCGTTACGATCCGATTTTGTTATCAGAGAAATACAATCTTGCTTTTCATTTTGAACGCTTTGAATTTCTTGCCGAAAAACTGCATAACTACACGGAAAAGTGCATAATAAGTTTTATTGATTTCTATCGAAAAACAAAACGAAAAACCGCACATTTGCATTTGCGGGAAATTTCCGAAAAAGATAAAAAGATGATTGTTAAAAATTTTTCCGAAACCGCAAAAAAATTTAACATAAAAATTCAAACCTGTGCAGAGAAAACGGATTTCTCCGAGTTCGGAATTTCTCACGGAAAATGCATTGATGATGAATTGATTTCCGAAATAATCGGCAGGGAAATACACATTCCCAAAGATAAAAACCAAAGAAAAGAATGTAACTGCGTTTCTTCGATTGACATCGGAACTTACGACACTTGTCATCATCACTGTTTATATTGTTATGCGAACGGCTGAAAACAAAAGTACCGTTTTACGGCTTTCCACCGAATACTTTTGGTGTTTTCGAAACGACTATTTTAGCGAAAAAATTTGACAAAAGAAAATCAATTCCTAAATTTCAACACAGCTTCGCTATACATTTGTCGGAGTGAGGAGAATATTTGAAAACAAAGGCAAAAATTAGCGGTTTACGGAAACATCGGAAACAATCCGGCAGATAAAAATCTTTTTGACGGTTTAAATATCGATAATGAAGAATAGAATGAAGAAGTTGGGTTGGAGGTTATGCGAACTTTTTAGTTGGCGTGGATATTTATTTAGGTGCACTATAGAAGGAGTAATATGAGCAGAAAGAAAATTGATACTTTTGAAATTGAACATAAGATTGAATTTGATAAATCTCAGAATTCTTTAAATGCAGGCGTTCTAATTCAATCTTCTGAAATTATAAATATTGTTCCTAATAAATATAATTTAGAAATGGTTCATAATGAGTTCGATAATTTCAGTAATTATTTCGAAAAGGCAAAAAATCTATTAAAAGATGGCACGGCATTTTTAACCAGTTTAGCTCAAGGTTATATTCCATCAGCAGGATACAAACAAAATAAAAGCAAAAACGGACACGCTGTTATAGTATATAAAATTGAAGAAGACAGATTTTACTTTTTAGATCCAGATGGTGGGGTTAATCGAAAAGAAAAGAATAAATTTGAAAAAGTAAAAGATTTAGTTTCTTACAATATTCATAAAAGTGAAGTTCAAAAGATTCTTGAAATTCGTAATAAATTTATCATTGGCTATTTAGAAAAGCAAAATAATAAAATAGAATCAAATATACTTAATATTTTAACTGAGAGTAAACAGACTTTTGAAAACTTATCCAAAATATTTCGCGAACAAGCAGATTCAATAATTAATAAAAACGGCAAATGCAGTTACGATGATTTTTACAGCTTTATCATTCGAATAATTAAACCAATTGCTCTGGATTTAAAAAATGCGTTGCTAACGATTCCAAATCCTTCTGATCAAGAATTAAAATTAATTTCAAAATTGGATGAGCTTTTCCACAAAACGTTAAAAATTCAAAAATTGTTAAAGGAGAATCCAGATTTAATAATCAGAGATCACTTTAAAAGCTTGTCAGAAATGATTAATAAAATTCAATTTGTTGCAATAAAAGTTGTAAACGATGAGATACAAAAATGCCACTAACAAACGTGTCAGCGGTGGGCTTCGTGGTGGTTTTTGCCTGAACCTTACGGTTCAGGGTTTAGCGGTTTGTACGGGCTGAATCATTCTGATTCCGCCGCACACGCCAAACATTAGCCGAAATATAGAAATAGCAAATAAAGTGAGTTGTAGATATTCACGAAAAACATAAGGAGATTGATTTATGAAAAAGACTACAAGTTGTCCAAAGTGTAATTCAAAAGAATGGGTAAAAGGAAAGTTAAAACCAAAAGGAACAGCACTTGAAATTAAATTTGATGATGAATCATTTTTAAAACTATCAAATCAAAAGATTGAAGTTTATGCGTGTAAAAATTGTGGATTTATTGAACTTTATATGGCTGAAAAATCAAAAGAGAAAGAATAGTTAATTTTCATTTTCGATTTATATGTATAATTTTTTAAAATTTCAAAAGGATATTTAATAAAAGGTGTCGTTCGGAAACTTCAAATTCTAAGTTGAATATTCAGCACGAAATTTAAGGGAAATTGATCACGAAGAATGTAAAAAATATTTTATGGTTATCCCGAAAATGTTTAACGAAAACAGTTATGCAATTTTGTAATCTTAAAATTATTTTCAATAATTGGCAAAATTGTAAGCAAAAGTAAAAAAAACGGAATTTTTCGGTTAAAAGTAAAAGTTTATGCAAAAAAGAGGATCAATTTCTAAATCTGAATTTCAAGATGAACGAAAAAAGCAAAATCTAAAATAAAAC
>NATF01000099.1 GCA_002085205.1 Candidatus Cloacimonas sp. 4484_275
GAAAAAACATTACCCGCTATGTTGAGACAGTATCACAGATTCGACATTGATATCAGAAAATATCCGATGCTTGTCTATCCCACTTTGCATTATCAAAACGGCGGTTTGGAAATAAATGCCAAATCGGAAACAAGTATTCCCGGTTTGTATGTGGCAGGAGAAGCTTCCGGCGGTGTTCACGGCAGAAACAGACTTATGGGAAATTCACAACTTGATATTATTGTTTTCGGAAGAAGAGCAGGCATCAATGCCGCCGAAAAAGTGAAAGACGGAATCAAATTAGGTAAATTGAGTTTGGAACATGTGAAGAAATTTGCCGAGGAGTTGGACAAGTTAGATGTTCCCAAAAAACGAATATCTCCGATTATTTTACCGGATTATATTCCAGATCAATTGCCAAAGCGAAAACTCTTTTTTTGAAAAAACTCTCGGAAGACACTCACCGTTTTTACGGCGGAAAAATTCAAATGGTTCCCAAAGCGGGAGTTTTTGGCTTTAATTGGTTCAATGTTTGGTACACACCGGGTGTTTCCAAAATTTCCACGACAATCCGAGACGATAATAATGCTTCTTTTGATCTCACTTACCGGGGAAACGCCGTAGCAGTAGTTAGTGATTCCACCAGAGTTTTGGGAGACGGAGATTGCACTCCTCCCGGTGGTTTGGGAGTGATGGAAGGAAAAGCGTTTCTAATGAAATATTTGGGTGGAATAGATGCTGTTCCTTTATGTATCGACAGCACAAACGAAAAGGGAGAAAAAGATCCCGACAAAATAATTGAATTCGTAAAAATGGTACAGCAAAGTTTCGGAGCAATTAATTTGGAAGATATTTCCCAACCGAATTGTTATAAGGTTCTCGATAGTTTGCGTGAGGAATGTGTGATTCCCGTTTGGCATGATGACGCGCAAGGAACCGCTTGTATCACGCTTGCCGGATTAATCAACGCTCTTAAATTGGCAAATAAGAAAATTGAAGATGTAAAAATTACAATGCTGGGAGCCGGCGCTTCCAATACGACAATTGCCAGAATCATTGTTGCCGCGGGCGGAAATCCCAAAAATATTATTATGTTTGATTCCAAAGGTGCTTTGACTACCGACCGGAAAGATATTGAATCTGATCCCAGATTTTATCGAAAATGGGAAATTTGCCAAACTACAAATCCGGATAAGGTTACCGATATTGCTAAAGCATGTGAAAATGCCGATGTTTTAATTGCGCTATCGAAACCAGGTCCCAATACCGTTAAAGGAGAATGGATTCAATCTATGGCTGATAAATCAATTGTTTTTACCTGTGCTAATCCGGTCCCTGAGATTTATCCTTACGCGGCTAAAGAAGCCGGAGCATTTATTGTGGCGACAGGTCGCGGAGATTTTCCGAATCAAGTTAATAATTCTCTTGGTTTTCCCGGTATTCTTAAAGGTGCTTTAATGGTTCGAGCAAAAAAAATAACCGACAACATGGCTATCGCTGCGGCGGCTATGCAGGCAATTAAAGACGGCGTTGCCAGAATTAAAATAACGCGGGAAGAAGCTTATCAAAAAGCAAAAAAAGATATTGAACATGCTCGCAGTTTAACAGGCTCTTTGATGGAAAACGGATTTATCAATTCTCCTCCTCAAAGTATGCTTCAAGATGCATTTTTTTAACATGAATTTAAAAGTGAATTTCGGAAAATCTTTTTTACCATTGGATGTTCCCGATAAAAATATATTAAATATTATAACTCCGCGAAATATAGCGATTGAAGATGAGAAAAAAGTGATTGAAGAAGCTTTGTCGCATCCTCTTAATTCGGTGAAATTATCGGAGTTTGTCGCTGCGGCAAAAAACATATTGTTAATAGTTAATGACGGATTCCGAAACACTCCAACCGCCAAGATTCTCGATGCCATATTTTTTGAAATCAGAACAAAAATTTACAAAATACTTGTGGCAACCGGTACGCATAGAGTTCCAACCGATAAAGAGTTACGAATAATTTTGGGCAAGTATTATGAATTTCTTGAAGACAGAACGGTTAGCCATGATGCGAAAGACGAAAGAGAGATGTTTTACTTGGGCGTAACAAGTTTCGGAACGGAAGTTTATGTGAATAATTTGGCGATGAAGGCAGATAAGATTTTGGTTATCGGTTCGGTTGAACCACATTATTTTGCCGGATTTACGGGGGGCAGAAAAAGTTTTTTACCCGGAATTGCAGCTTATGAAACTATCGAACAGAATCATAATCTTGCTTTAAATGAGAATGCTAAAACCTTTGCTTTGTCTGGGAATCCTATTCACGAAGATATGGATGAGGCTTTGGGAAAAATCAACAAAGATATTTTTTCCATTCAAACTGTTCTGGATGATCATAACAACATTGCAGCCGTTTTTGCGGGAAATATTCATGATTCGTTTCAGAAAGCGGCGGAACAATGCAAAGAGATTTACGCTTATAAAATTGATGAGTTGGCGGACATTGTGGTGGCTGTGGTAAAATCGCCTTTGGATAAAAATTTGTATCAAGCTCACAAAGGAATTGAAAACGGTAAATTGGCTTTAAAAAAAGATGGAATAATAATTTTGGTTGCCGAATGTCCCGAAGGTATCGGAAATGACAATTTTTACCGCCTTCTTAGTTCCTGCAGCACACCGAAAGAAGTTTTGGCAAAAGTAAAAGAAAATTATGTTCTCGGGTATCATAAATCCGCTAAAATCGCCGAATTGTGCGATTCGGCTCAAATTTGGGCTTTGACTGAAATGAAACCGGAAGATTTGGAAAAAATATTTATCAAACCGGTTTTTTCTCTGCAGGATGCAATCGAGAAAGCTTTGGAAATTAAAGGGAAAGATGCAAAAATAATTCTTTTGGAAGATAGCGGCGTAACTGTCCCTGTTTTATAATTTGTTTTTCTCCAAAACCGATTTTTTCTTTACATAAATTTTATCGCACAAATTTTTACACCAATAATCTTTGTTATTTAAGGAAGGAAAAATGAGTGAAATAAAAGACTTTCTTACTCAAGCGGAAAATTTTAAAATGCGTGGAGAATTGCGAAAAGCAATTAAAGTATATCAAAAGGCTTTGGAAGAAAATCCCCAAAATGTTTCGGTTATGTGTAATTTGGGAGAATTGTATTATATGTTGGGCGATATGGATGACGCCGTGAAATATTACGAAAAAGTCGTAGAACTGAAACCAACTTTTAGTATGGCTCTCTACAAACTGGGTATTTCGTATTTCCGTTCCACAAAATTTTCCAAAGCGATTGAACTTTTTCAAAAAATAATCAAAAATGAACCTGATTTGTATATGGCGTATTATTGGATGGGACTTTCCTATTACCATACCGGCAGAATCAGAAAAAGCTTGAAGGCATACCAAAATCTGCAAAAAAGAAGCAAAAATTCCACCTTAGGTTTTTATCAAATGGCTATTGCCTACAAAACTTTGGGAAAATACAAAGAAGCAATTGAATGTCTGGAAAAGATATTGGAAGAAGACCCGAATGTTGTTTCTGTTAATTACCATTTAGGACTTTCTTATTTGGGAATTTCCAATATCGAGAAAGCGATGGAATATTTTAGAAAAGTATTGAAACTTGATCCGGAACATCGCGGAGCAAAAGAAATGCTCAATCAACTTGTGAATGACCAAGAAATGCTTTATACTTTCGGAATTGAAGCTCCGAAGGATTCCGACGATACGGAAACCTTAACGGCAAATTATTACATTGGAGAAGCTTACAAAGGATTTGCTCTGATTGATAAAGCGTTTAAACATTTCAAAGAACAGTTAAAGAAAAAATAACGAAATAAATCTCAGGAGAAATTATGAAAGTTTCCGATAAAATCAATTTATTGCAGGAAAAAGAAGAAAAAATAAAACAAATGGGTGGTGAAGCTCGTATCGCAAAACAGCATGAAAAAGGAAAATTAAATGCGCGAGAAAGAATAGAACTGTCGGGAGTGATTCCTCAAATTTCCGCCATCATGGGACCAACCGCCGGTGGAGCGGTTTATTCTCCGGCAATGACCGATTTTGTTTTTATGGTTAAAAATACGAGCTATATGTTTATTACCGGACCAAGCGTAATAGAAACGGTTACGGGAGAAAAAACGACTTTTGAAGATTTGGGCGGAGCAATTACTCATAATACAAAAAGCGGAAACGCTCATTTTGCTTGTGAAGACGACGAAGACGCAATCGAGCAAATAAAAATTTTGTTAAGTTATCTTCCCGATAATAATATGGAAGATCCTCCGATTGTGGAAACCGGCGATGATCCGCAGCGTTTATGTCCGGAACTCGATTCCATTATTCCGGATAATCCGAAAGCCGGTTATGATATGAAAGAAGTGATTTCTGCGATCGTCGATGACGGAGATTTTTTTGAAATACAGGAATTATACGCCGCAAATGCCATTGTCGGATTTGCCAGATTAAACGGGAGATCCGTAGGAATTATTGCCAATCAACCGTTGGTTCTTGCAGGTTGTTTAGACATCAATGCGTCCGATAAAATAGCTCGTTTCATCAGATTTTGCGATGCGTTTAATATTCCTTTGCTCACTTTTGTCGATGTGCCTGGTTATTTGCCGGGAACTGATCAGGAATGGGGTGGAGTTATTCGCCACGGAGCCAAAATTCTCTGGAGTTATTCGGAAGCTACCGTTCCCAAACTAACGGTTACGACGCGGAAAAGTTACGGCGGAGCTTATATTGCTATGAGTTCTCAGCATTTGGGTGCTGATATGCTTTTTGCCTGGCCAACGGCGGAGATTGCGGTAATGGGAGCTCAAGGAGCCGTAAATATCGTGGCAAGTTACAGAAAAGAGATTCAAGCTGCGGAAAATCCGGAGGCAAAACGTCAGGAAAAAATAAAAGAATATGAAGAAGCTTTCAATACTCCGTATATCGCAGCGGAACGCGGTTATATCGATGCGGTAATCAAACCGAGTGAAACCAGAGCAAGATTGATTGATGCACTTGAAATTTTAATTACAAAGAAGGAAGCATTACCACCCAAAAAACACGGTAACATTCCTGTTTAATTTTCATAAAGGAGAAAAATTGAATCCTAAAAAAGCAAGAGCTGCGATTGCGGCTGTTTTATATTATTTAAAAGAAAAAGAGAATGAAAGAAACAACAAAAACAATAAGCATTGGGCAAAATCCGGCAGAACAATCATTATGAGAAACAGGGAGCTTGTTCAAACTCGGGGGATAAAAAGGTAATCTGTTCGGAAAAATGGCGATAAAAAATTTTTCAATTAGGGGGTAAAATGAAATATGATAAACACGGAGTTTTGGAAATTACGGAAATGAATTATAGCGCTGATCGACCTGCGGCTGCGAATCCGATTAAGATTCAGGATGTTTCGTTCCGTGACGGTCACCAATCTATTTTCGCCACAAGAGGAAGAACCGAAGATATGATACCGGTTGCCGAACAAATGGACGAAGTCGGTTTCTATTCGATGGAAGTGTGGGGTGGCGCTACTTTTGATACGATGCACAGATATTTAAATGAAGATCCGTGGGAAAGAATTCGCGATGTTATTACGCGGTCAAAATTTGGTCGGTTACCGAAATTATGCCGATGATGTGGTGGAAGCTTTTGTTCAACGAGCTTGTGACAACGGAATTGATATTTTCAGAGTCTTTGATGCCCTTGATTTTCGCAATTTTGAAACAGCCGTGAAAGTTATAAAAAGAAACAAAAAACATTTTCAAGGCTCAATTTGTTATTCGCTCACGGAACCGCGAATGGGCGGAGAAGTTTATAATTTGGAATATTATCTGGAAAAAGCCAAACAACTGGAAGAGATGGGAGCAGACACAATTTGCATCAAAGATATGGCGGGATTAGTTGCTCCGTATGATGCGTATAATTTGGTAAAAGCCTTGAAAAAACAAACAAACATTCCCATACATTTGCATACTCATTTTACTTCGGGAATGGCGGATTTAGCTTTATTAAAAGCAATTGAAGCCGGTGTAGATATTGTCGATACTTGCATGGCTCCGTATGCTTACAGAACTTCTCATCCGGCAATTGAACCGCTTGTTATTACGCTTTTGGGAACAAATCGCGATACCGGTTTTGACATTAACAAACTTGCCGAAATAGACAGAGAAATGGAAAAAATCGTTCCCAAATATATGCATTATCTTGATACCACCAAACTTTCGATAATAGACACAAATGTTATTCTTCATCAAACTCCGGGCGGTATGCTTTCCAATTTGGTAAATCAGCTTCGGCAGATGGATGCTTTGGATAAATTGGATAATGTTTTTGAAGCGCTTCCCAAAGTGAGGAAAGATCTCGGTCAAGTACCTTTGGTAACGCCGACAAGCCAAATCGTGGGAATTCAAACGGTAAATAATGTTCTTTTTGATAAAGAGGAAGGTGAATATTCTCAAATTACCGAACAAGTAAAAGATTTATGTTACGGATTATATGGCAGAACTACCAAACCGATAAATCCCGAAGTTCGGAAAAAGGCTTTGAAAGGATATCCGAGAGGAGAAAAACCGATTACGACAAGACCCGGCGATGTGCTTGAACCGGAACTTCCCAAAGTAAAAGAAGAAGTGAAAGGTTTGGCAAAAAATATCGACGATGAATTGATTTGTGCTTTATATCCGGTTACGGGAAAAAGATTTTTGAAATGGAAATATGGTTTGGAACCGGTGCCGGATGAGGTTAAACCAAAAACTTTGGAACAAATTGAAAGCGAACGAAAAGCAAAAGAAAAACCTGAGGCTCCGGAAAAACCGAAAAATGTAAAATCTTTTGATGTGTATGTGGACGGGGAATATTTTAAGGTGGAAATTGCCGATAAAAATGCCAGAATAGCAAATTCCGTTTCTCGGAAAAAAACTCAAAAATCCGAAGGAGCGGATAAATCCGGTAATCTTGTGGCTCCCATTCCGGGAATGATTATCGAATATAAGAAAAAAGTCGGCGATTTTGTAAAAGCGGGCGAAACGGTTGTTGTTTTGGAAGCGATGAAAATGTTCAATAACTTAGGCGCTCCTTGCGACGGCGAAATAAAAAAGTAAAAATTGCTATTTTGCCGTTTGAAAAAAATGACAGAAAAAGTGATTATGTGACCAGCAACATTAACAGCAAATATTTTTTTAAAGAGATATTCAAAGATTATGAAAATTTGAAATTGATTCCCATGAAAGAAACCGCAAAAGCCGTGAAGGAATCGGGATATTCAAATATTTTTTATTTGGGAAAGGAAAAGATTGCGGAAATAGGAAACAAACTCGGTGCGGATGTTGTGGTTTGGGGAAATGTTTCTTCAATCAGCGATCAGGATTTCAAGATTAATGCCAATATTCTCAGTCTGAAATCGATGGATGTAATATCCGTGAATTTTAATGTGAAAAAAGCCAGTAAGCCGCGTCGAGAAGCATTCAAAAAGGAACTGATTTCCAAAATAGAAGAATTTTCCGGAAGTGAAGTGAAGAATATGATGGGAATTGCGGTGCAACAGTTCCAATCGAAAAATTATTCCGCTGCCGAAGAATCTTTCAAACGAGTTATAGAAATTGATGCGAAAAATGTGGAGGCATATTTTTATCTCGGTTTGATAAACTTCATTAATAAAAATTATGAAGATTCCAAAAATTATTATTTGAAAGGTTTGGAAATAGAACCTGAAAATAAAGATTTATTGAATTATCTCAGCAATACTTATGTGAAACTTGACGATTACGATGCGGCAATCGAATGTTTAGAGAAAATAACCGACAAAGAAGATGACAAAACAATTTGGATGAAACTCGGAAAATTATCGGAAGAAAATGAAGATTTCGAAAAAGCGGTGGAAGCTTACCAAAAAGCAATTGAACTTGATGAAGATTTTGTGGAAGCATACGCCGCTCTCGGAAGCCTTCTTTATGAAGAAAGTGAATTTGAAGAAGCGATTCCCTATTTGGAAAAAGCCACAAAAGCTTTTCCCGAAAGCGATGAGCTGCAAAACAAACTGGCAAAATGTTATAAACAAACCGGTAAATTGGAAGATGCTATTAAACAATACCAAAGTTTGATAGCAGATGATCCGAATAATATTAAAGCGTATATGAATTTGGCAAACGCTTATACCGCTTCGGAACAGTACCAACAAGCTCTTGATACGGCTTTCAAACTAAAAGAAATTGCTCCCGACAATCCTAAGGTTTATATAATAATTGCCAACT
Organism: Candidatus Cloacimonas sp. 4484_275; assembly: GCA_002085205.1. Lineage (GTDB taxonomy): Bacteria > Cloacimonadota > Cloacimonadia > Cloacimonadales > TCS61 > 4484-275. Next base: position 8,213 of record NATF01000099.1, read on the forward strand.
GTTACAACTTGCTTAAAAATTTTTCCGAAGCAGAGAAAAATGCTTTGAAAGCTATTGAAATAAATCCCGAGTTATATCAGCCCTACCGAATTTTGTCGGAAGTTTATCAGGCACGAGGTTATAAAAAATATGAAAATTATTTAGAGTTGGACAAAAAAGTAAACTCGGGAACGATTTTCGGGAAAGAATTGGATGATTTGGTTGAACAAAGAGACAAAGTAAAAAGTAATGCTTATGCGGATTTTATTAAATCACAAGAATATTTGGAAAAATCCGAAAAGAAAACAAGCAGTGCTTCCGAACTTCGTTATATAAAATCAAGAAAATCGACACTGAAACAATTGCTGGAAGCCACCAAAAAAGATTTCTTCTAAATTTTGTCCGGATAAATTGGAAGAGACCTGCGGAAATTCCGCAGGTCTCTTTTTTTTCTCCCCGATAAAAACTTAAAATCCCATTCTCACACCAAGAATTATATTTCTTCCCGCCGCCGGGAAAAGATAATTTTTGCCGTCCCAACTATCGTAATAACCGGAAGTTTCATATCTTAAATTAAAAATATTATTCACTCTTAAACTTAGTTCCAAGTTGCTTCGCTTATCACCGAATTTATAAATCAAATAAGCGTTTACGAGCGTGAAGGGAGAAATTGTTCTGTCTTCATTCTCCGTGTTATCCAAATATTGTTTGCCTACATGCTGAATCTGAGTTGCAATCGTGAAAGGGTTGTATTTGTATGAAAGTTTCATGTTTGCCAGGATATCGGGAAATCCGGCTATTTTGTTTCCTGAAAAATCTTTTTCCACGGCATTCCAATTTTCATCCCAATCGAACATAATGAATTTTTTGAAATAATTGTCATTATAAGAAATATTTCCCGAAAGATAAAAATTGTAGGGTAAATCCGCCAAATAAGAGAGTTCGATGCCGCGATGAATAGTTTCTTCCGCATTTCCGCGAATCGGATTTCCTTCGTCGTCAACACCGCCGTAAGGAACGATTTCATCATGAAATTTCATCAAAAATAAGTTTAATTTTATTTTGCAGATTCCGGTCAAGTATTCGGTTCCGATTTCGTAATCCGTAAGTTTCTCAGGTTTTACATATGGATTGCTCCATTTAATTTTTTTTATGCTTCCGTCGGCTGCAAAAATTGTATCTGCATGAGCAAAAAGCGGGGGAACGCCCAAATCGTCGGGTCCGTCCCAAGTGTCATAAAGTTCGTCGTCGGTTGGTTCGCGTTGTGCGTAAGAAAGATTTGCGTATAAATTTAAATTTTTGTTTAGATTGTAATTAATTCCCAAACGAGGATCGATAAATGTATAAGCCACTTCATACGAATTCAAAAGGGAATCGGCAAAATTTCCCGCTTTGTGTTGTTCAAATTCATAGTTTATGTTTTGGAAATTGAGACCGGTCATAATATTCAAATAATCGGTGAATTTTAGTGATTCATTCAGATAAAATGTTAAATAATGCTTTTTGCCGGTGTATTCGTAATATTTTTGTCCCGGATTGTATTGGATTGCCAAAGAATC
>NATF01000008.1 GCA_002085205.1 Candidatus Cloacimonas sp. 4484_275
GCCGTCTTCAATGAATAAATCTCTTTTTTCGATTTCTATCGAATTGTTTTTCGGGATTACCAAATATCCGTTTCTAATCTCAATATTCATAATAAAATCCTTTTTCCGTAATTTTGGGAAAAAATAATAACCGAAGTTCTGAAGTCAACCGATAATTTTTTTGAATTTAAGTAAATAAGCGGTCTAACTTGTTTATGTTGCGTTCAAATGCCGTTTACAAATTTGATTGAACAAACAATTATTTTCAGCTGTAAAATATTGTTTCTCTGTTTTTGTTGACACTTTCAAGGGTTTGAATTTCTTCAACGATTAAAAGTATAAAATGATTCGGTTCATTAAGCGGGAACGAAGAAAAATTAAGAAAAGGGAGAGAATTCGGAATGATCGAGAAAACATTTTTTCAAAGACGGCAAAAACTTGCGGATTTGTTGAACGCAAACGAAATGGTTGTTATTTTTGCGGCTTCCATGCCAAATTATCCCAGAAAGTTTCTTCAGGACAATAATTTTCTTTATTTTACGGGATTGGAAATTCCCGAAGCCGTTTTTGTGCTAAAAAAGGTTAAGAATAAAATTATCTCGGAACTTTTCATAGAAAGAGGAATTCCCGAAAGAGAGGTTTGGGACGGCAAGAAAATGACGAAAGAAGAAGCCGCCGAACTCAGCGGAATCGAAAAAGTATTCTTTTTGGATGAGTTTTCCGATAAGATTTCCGCCGGACTTTCCGAGACGGAAACTTGTTTCGTGAGCTTCAACTATTCCACAATAGACAAACCTTTGGATAAACAACAGGAATTCATGAGAAAATCGAGAAATGTTTTTCCGCAGGTGAGGTTTGCAAACGCCGTCAAATTAATTCGCAATCTGCGAGTTATCAAAGACGAATGGGAAATCAATCAGATGAAAAAAGCCATCGAAGTGACGGGAATGGCGATTTTGGAAATTTATCAAAAAGCAAAACCTGGAATGAAGGAATATGAGTTGGAAGCAATTCTGCAATATCATATTCTCAAGAACGGTTTGAAACATCAGGGATTTCTTCCCATAATCGCCGCCGGAAAAAACGCCACGACTTTGCATTATATCCGCAATGATTCCGAAATCGGAAAAAACGACCTCGTTCTTCTTGATGTCGGCGCGGCTTGTAACAATTACAGCGCGGATATTTCCCGAACTTTTCCGGTTGCGGGAAAATTTACGGATAGACAGAAAGCCGTTTATCGGGAGGTTTTGAATATTCAAAAAGAGATTATTGAAATGGTGAAGCCGCGAGTTGGGCTTGTCGAATTGAATAAGAAGACAAATGAATTGATTGCGGAGGCGTTGATTCGTTTAAAACTGATTTCCGACAAAAAGGATTTCAGAAAATATTATATGCACAGTGTTTCGCATCATCTTGGAATGGACACTCACGATGTCGGCGCCCGAGATTCCGTTTTGGAAGCCGGAAATGTGATAACGGTCGAACCCGGAATTTATATTCCGGAAGAGGGAATCGGAGTTCGAATTGAGGACGATATTTTGGTAACCGAAAACGGTTATGAAATTCTTTCCGCCGATATTCCCAAAGAAATCGAAGATTTGGAAAATTTGAAATAATTTGTGAAAATGGCATTTTTCAAAGTATCAATCTGAATTATTCGCAGATTGAAAAATATTTATAGAGGGAAAAATGGTTGAAAAAAATTATCGGGAAAAAATAGCAATCTATCCCGGCACATTTGATCCAATCACAAACGGACACATCGATATTCTCAAAAAGGCGGCAAAAGTTTTTGACAGAGTAATTTTAGCCGTTGCCGAAACAACCGGAAAAAACACGATATTTTCGCTGGAGAAAAGAACCGAATTGTGTAAAAAAGCGGTGGATTCCATTGCTAATATTGAAGTAAGGGAATTTCACGGATTGGTAGTTGATTTTGCCAAAGAAGTAGGGGCAACCGTTATGATTCGCGGTTTGCGGGCAATTTCCGATTTTGAATACGAACTTTCTTTGGCTTTAATGAATAAAAATTTATATAATGAAATCGATACGATTTTTTTCCTGCCGGATTATAAACATTTATATTTGAGTTCCACGATGATTCGTCAAGTGGTTGCCTTGGGAGGAGATGTGTGACTGATAAAAGAGGAAAATAGTTTTTGTTTTTTTCTGATGTGATGAGAGCGTGAAAGTTGGCGGTGGATTTTCCGAAACACATCTTGCTCTGCATCAAAAATAATAAGGAGAATGGATAGATGAGAAACAAGAAAATTCGCAGTTTGATAATTGCAGTAGTTTTGCTGGTAACATTATATTTTATAGCTCCTCTTCTCGTTCCCAATCTTCCTTCTTTCTGGACGGGGAAGCGCCTGAAGCTCGGTCTGGATTTGCAGGGAGGAATGCAGGTTCTTCTGGAAGTGGATTATTCCAAATTGAACTTATCCGAAAAAGATAAGGAAGTGGTTGTGAAAACCGCTTTGGAAATTATTCGTAACAGAATCGACCAATTTGGAGTTGCCGAGCCGATTATTCAAAGAGCCGGAAAAAACAGAATAATAATTCAACTTCCCGGTTTGAAAAATTTCGGCAGAGCAAAAGAATTAATCGGAAAAACCGCTCAGCTGGAATTTAAACTTTTTGCCGATAAAGACTTAGTCAAAGAAACTTATGATAAATTAGATAAATTTCTGCAGGAAAATTATGATAAATATGCTTTCTTGGAAAAGGTAAAAGAAAGCGATAATGTGGAAAACATTGATGTTTTGGAAAGCGAAGAAACAAAAACCGATTCTCTTTCCGAAGAAGAAGACCATGCTCATATCTTCACTTCTTTGCTTTCCGCCGATGACATTCCCGGAAACATAGCTTACAAAGATATTCCTATTTTGAAAAAACTGTTGAAGGACAAGGATTTCAAAAAACAAATTCCGGCGGGTGTTCAGATAGCTTTGGGAAAAGAGAATAAAAAAGATCCTTATGCAGTTAGACCGGTTTATTTTCTGAGAGAAAGAGCCGAACTTACCGGTAAATATTTGGAAAATGCTTCCGTGAAAATCGGTCAGGGATACGATCCGAAAACAGCCGGTAAACCTTATGTGTCTCTTAAATTCAACAAAACCGGCGCCAAAATGTTTGAGAATGTGACGGCGCAAAATCTGAAAAAACCTTTGGCAATCGTTTTGGACGGAATCGTTCACAGCGCTCCTGTAATTCAGGATAGAATTCGTGGCGGCGAAGCTTCCATCACCGGTAATTTTACCTTAGACGAATGTCAGGATTTGGTTATCATCTTGAAAGCCGGTAAATTGCCGGCTCCGGTTAATGTTATCGAAGAAAGAACCGTCGGTCCGACCCTTGGTTCCGACAGTATCAAAGCCGGAATTATGGCGGCAATAATCGGAATGATTGTCGTTGCTCTGTTTATGATTATTTATTACGGACTTTCCGGTTTGTTTGCCGATATCGCTCTTTTGATTAACATCGGTTTTATTCTTGCCATTATGACAATGTTGGAAGGAACTTTGACGATGCCCGGTATTGCCGGTATGATTTTAACAATCGGTATGGCGGTGGACGCGAATGTGCTGATTTTTGAAAGAATCAGAGAAGAACTTGCCGCCGGCAAAACGGTTCGTTCTGCGGTTGATGCCGGATTTAGCCGAGCGGCTGTTACGATTCTCGACGCTAATATCACCACACTGATAACCGCTCTTGTTCTGTATCAATTCGGAACCGGTCCGATTAAGGGTTTTGCCGTTACACTTTCCATCGGTATTATCGGTTCGATGTTCTCGGCTATAATTTTGGTTAAAGCGTTGTTTGATGGACTGGTTACCAATGTTCAAAGAGAAAAGCTGAGTATTTAGGGAGGAAACATGAGATTTTTCAAAAACACAAACATAGATTTTATCGGGAAAAGAAAAATAGCTTTTCTTATTTCTGCTGTTTTGATAATTGTCGGAGTGGTCTCGCTGGTTATCAATCATGGACCCAAATACGGAATTGATTTTACCGGCGGAGTTTCCATAGAACTTAATTTGACACCTGTTACGGAAAACGCTAAACCTGTAAATATTCAGCAAATTCGCGATATATTGGAAAAAGAAAATATCAAAGATGTGGAAATTCAGGAAATTAAAGATACGGAAGGCAGAAGTTTGGTTTTGATAAAAACAAAAGCCGTAGAATTGGACGGAGTCAAACTCAGCGATAAAATTTTAAATATTATAAAAAAGAATTTTCCCGATAACATAAATCCGGAAACATTTATCAGAATGCAACAGGAAGTTGGTCCCAGAATCGGAGAAGAACTGAAAGGAAAAGCTCTTTTGGCAATTTTCTGGGCGTTAGTCGGAATTATTCTTTACATTTGGTGGAGATTTGAATTTACATTCGGAATTGCGGCTGTCGTTGCTCTTTTTCATGATGTTCTGATTACCGTGGGAATTTTTTCCATTACCGGCAAAGAAATGTCGCTTCCCGTCGTAGCGGCGCTTCTGACGATTGTCGGATATTCTTTGAATGATACGATTGTGGTATTCGACCGTATTCGCGAGGATTTGAAAGTTTATCGCAGAGAAAGTTATGTGAATGTTTTCAATCACAGCATAAATGAAACTTTGAGCAGAACCATAATCACTTCGTTGACCACTTTTGTTGTCGTTTTAAGTTTATATCTATTCGGCGGCACGGTGATTCACGACTTCGCTTTTGCTTTACTTATCGGCGTGATTGTGGGAACTTATTCTTCTATTTTTGTTGCCAGCCCGATCATGGTTGAACATTTTAACAGAAGACAAAAATTGGTCGGAAGCAAAAGAAAATAAGATTATTGCTAGTAAATTTTAAGAGGCTGTTCCGATTTTGGAACAGCCTCTTATTTATGATGAATTCGCAAAAAGTCATTTCAGACTAGAAAATGTCATCTTGAACGAAGCCGAAAGATACTACAACAAAGCAGTTATGGAATTCTTTCCCGATACATCGGGACTCAGAATGACAACTTTTGTCTTTTTACGAATTCATCATTTTTTATACATCAAATTTGGAATCGGTTTTTTTCTCAATTATCAATCATCGTTTTTCACGCATTCGTCGAAACTTTGATGCGTTTTGAACCGAGTGAGTTTAAGTTTTCCGAAGAGTGAATCCACCAAAGAATAGACAACCGGAATCACGAAAAGAGTGAGAACGGTGGCAAAGGCAAGTCCGAAAACAATGCTTACCGCCATCGGTTTCCAATCGCGAACGGATTTGGAAGTGGTAAAAATCATCGGCAACACGCCGAAAATGGTGGTCACGGTCGTCAGAATTATCGGTCGCAAACGAATTGCACCGGCATTTATCAGCGAATTCCAACGGTCGATTCCTCTGTCGCGTTCTCTGTTCACAAAATCCACAAGCACGAGAGAATCGTTCACGACGACGCCGGCAAGCGCAACGAACGCAATCATTGTATTCATAGAAAAAGGAATGTTTGTTACCAGAAGTCCGAAAACAACGCCGATAAAGGCGAACGGAATTGTAAACATCACAATTAGCGGTTGCACATACGATTTGAAAATGGTTGCCAAAATGGCATAAATGAGAAGCACGGCGATTCCGAATGCCAGCAAAAGAGAGTTATAAGATTTCTTTTGTTCTTCGACAACGCCGCCGAATTCCATCATATAATCGGGAAATCTTTGATTAAAATTGGAAAGAGTTCCTTTTTGTCCCGTGAATCGATTTCCCAATAGTATTCTTGTAACTTCGTCGGAAGTTCTTTTTTTCTTTCTGCCGTGTTCAAAATAAAAGGAAGTGTCGCCGGTAATCGTAATAATCCTTTTGCCGTCGCGATGTTCGATTTTTGTCAATCCGCTGGAAATGTGAAAATCGGCAACATCTTTCAGGCAAATCAATTCTCCGCGTCGATTTCTGATTTTTAAATTTTTTAGATTTTCCAAATTGTTTATTTGGCTTTCTTTCAAACGCAGAACTATGTCATATTCGTCAACTCCGCCGTTTCTAAATTTGGAAATTGTGGTTCCGTTGGAAGCGGTACGCACCACTTCGGCAATTTGAGCAACCGTTAAACCGGACATTGCCAGATTTTCATATTTGGGAATTATTTCAACTTCCTTTTTTCCGGCTTGAAAACTATCTTCAATATCTTTCACGCCCGGAATTTTTCGCAATTCGTTTTTTACCACCTCGCCGATATAAGCAAGTTTGTCTAAATTATCGCCTTTGATTCTGATTTCCACATCTTTACCGGTGGGAGGACCTTGAGGAAGATCGAATTTGAAAGTGTAAATTCCGGGAAGTTGCTCAATGAAAGAACGAATGGAGTTTTTTATCTGCTCGTGAGAGTATTTCATTTTGTCGATTTCCTTTAAATCAATGGAAATTTGAGCATTGGAAGTCATTAGTTGCGACTCGTGATTTTCCATCATATAACCGACCGAAGAGATAATCGCTTCCACATCTTCTTTTTCTTTCATATTCATTATGTAATTTTCAATTTTGGAAACGATCTCATTGGTTCTATCCAGATTGGTTCCCGCCGGAGTTTTTAGTTTCAGAACAATTGTCTTCGGAGTTTGTTTCGGAAAAAATTCAAATTTTACGAAACGAAAGGCAAGGGCGGAAAGTGCCAAAAACATTGCGGCAAAGATGAAAAAAATGGTTAGGAAACGGTGGCGTAACGCTTTTTTTATCATTCGCTTGTAATGTTTAACGATGAAAAGTTGGAACTTGCTTTGGCGATGAATTTTTTTGGGCGGTTTGGAAAGATCGGCGATGTGTGAAGGCAAGATAATCAAACTTTCGAACAAAGAAGCAAACAGAGCCAAAGAAACAACGATAGGAAAAATACGCATAAATTTTCCCATCATTCCTTTCATAATGACCATCGGCAAGAAAGCCGCCGCAGTTGTTGTTACCGCTGCAATCACCGGCCACATTATTCCTTCCGTTCCTTTGATTGCCGCTTCGCGAGGAGAATATCCTTCTTCCAAATATCTGTGGGAATTTTCCAAAACGATAATCGCGTCGTCAACAATCATTCCCAAAACCAAAACCAGCGCGAAAAGAGAAAGATTGTTTACGGTTATGTTGAAAAAAGACATAAGAATAAAAGTGAGCAAAAAACTGAAAGGAATTCCCCAAGTCGCAAAAAGCGCGTTTCTCCAACCGATAAAAACAAAAAGAATTACAAATACCAAAACAATTCCGAAAAGAGCATTGTTTCCCAGAATTCGGATGCTGTTTTTTACTTCCACGGAATCATCGTTTCGCACGGTCGCTTCCAGACCGGGAATGTTCTTTTTGAAATTTTCCACATAATCGCGCACATCTTTCATCACGCTGATGATATTGCCTTTGGCTTTTTTGAAAACTTCGATGCGAACGCTCGGATTGCCGTCCAATTTCACCAAAGTATTTCTCTCTTCGAGCGTATCTTTAACGGCGGCGACATCTTTCAGATAAATCGCTCTGCCGTTCTGATCCATTCGAATAATCAGATTTTCGATTTCATCGGGGTGATGAAATTCTCCCACCGTTCGGATAATAAATTCCGCTTTTCCGAAATTCACTTTTCCGCCGGGAACATTCATATTACGAAATCTGACGGCATTTTTCAAATCATCCAAAGTCAAACCAAAAGCGTTCAATTTATGTTCGTCGGCTTCAATGTGAATCTCTCGGTCGCGACTGCCGATAATATTGACTTTGGAAACATACGGAATGTTCAAAAGACCGTCGCGCATATTTTCGGCTATTTCCCGAATGGCATTTTGGGAAAAATTTCCGCCCAAGGCAATGTTGCACATTTCATTGATTTCGCGCATATTCAAACGAATCAGAATGGGATCTTCCGCATCGGCAGGTAAATCACGAACTTTGTCCAATTCCGTAATCAAATCGTTTTGGGCTTTATCAATATCGGCGTCGGGTTCAAAAGTGACGAACAAAGAGGCTCTTCCTTCCTGAGAAGTGGAATTGATAAAATCGATGTTTTCCACATCGGAAATCTCGTCTTCTATCTTCTTTACGACAAGTTCTTCCATTTCCGAAGGCGAGACGCCAGGATAAATGACGACAATCACAAAAGAACCGAAATCCACAGCCGGCATATCTTCTTTGGGAATATTTTTTAAAGTGAAAATGCCCACTATGAAAACTATAATCATTATTATATTCACCAGCGGCGAATTGCGAACCGCAAATTTTACCAATGACATTTTATCTCCTGTTCTTTCAAATTTGTTTTTTTATCCGATAAAACTTCGGACTTTTCATTTAGCCGATTTTTTTCATGCTTAGAGATTTTTTCTGATTTCTACTTTCGAGCCGTTTTCCAAACTTTCGGCGCCTTCCGTAACAAGTTTGTCTCCGAATTTCAAACCGCTTTCGATGATTACATTTTCTTCGACTTTTTGTCCCAAAATCACTTTCTTTTTAACGGCAACATTTTTGTCGTCAATCGTGAAAACAAAATAATTGTCATATTCTTGCAAAATATTGTTGAGCGAAGTAAAAAGTACATTTTTATACTTTTTGCTCAAAATTTGAACTTCGACGACCGTACCGGGAAAGAGTTTTCCCTGCGGATTTTCCAGCTCGATTTCGACCGGATAAAGAGAGGAATTGGGAAGCGGACTGATTCCCAAACCGCGAATTTTTCCCGTGGCAACTTGTTTTCCTTTGATTTTTATAATCGCTTTTTGACCGTTTTTCAATTTGGTTATATCTTCCTCGCCTACGCCGGTTTTTATCAGCAATTTTTGGGAATTAACAATGTTGCAGACAATTTGCCCCGGAGAAATTGTCTCTCCTGTCTTTATGGGAAGATTGGTGATATAACCGGAAACTGGAGCTATAAAGCGAGAATTGTCGAAAGCTTTTTTTGCCTTTTCCAGACCCGCTTTGGCGGCATTCAAACCGGCAAGAGCGTTTTTTTCGGCGCTTTTGGCTCCGGCAAATTCCGCTTGGGAAATACTTTTTGTTTTGAAGAGATTTTCCGCGCTTTGAAGGGAAAGTTGAGCGGTTTCATAACTTGCTTCCGCCGCCAGAACCGCCGCTTCCGCTTGCTTTAATTGGATTTCGTAGTCTTTGTTGTCAATTCTCCCGATTTGTTCGCCGGCAGCTATCCAATCTCCCAGAATTTTGTTCACTTCGGTTATTTTTCCTTGCACTTCGCTTCTCATTGTAATATCGGTAAATCCTTCTAATTTCCCTGATATCTCGATGTATTTTTCCAAATCGCGCGGAACGACTTTTTCCACAATTACGGGAATTTTTATTTTTTCAAGGTCTTCTCGGAAATTTTTCCCGCGCGACGGTTTTCCGCATCCGAACAGAAAAAGAAGCGCTGACAGAACGGAAATCAATATTTTACTTTTCATAAAATCCTCCGATTTATTTCATAAGATTTAACAGATTTTCTTCTTCCTCAAATCCCAAAAGTTGCATCAATTCCGTTTTCGCTTTAATGAAATTGTAGAAGCTTTTCGTCTTGTTCACGGAAGCGGATTTGAGCATCAGATTGGCGTCCAGAAGTTCATTCGCGGAAATCAATCCTTGTTGGAATTTTTCTTGTAATTGCCGGAAAAGTTCTTCCGAATAACGCAGAGAAAGTTCGCTTGCTTTGAAATCTTTTGCCGAATTTATCAGATTCAGAAATCCGTTTTCCAAAGCGGTATCGATGCCGGATTTGGCGGTGATAAAATCTTTTTCCGTTTTTTTCAAATCATATTTTGCCTTTTTCAAAGCGGCAAAGTTGTCAAAAAAGGGAAAAACGGGAACGGAAGCGGAAAGCATTATTTGTTTGGAATCTTCGTAATCCGCGTCCTGAGCGGTCTGATTCTCATTCCAATTTTTGCTCCAAGTTCGGCTGTAAGTTAAATTCAAAGTCGGAAGAAAATTTCCCGAAGCAATGCGGACACTTCTTGCGCTCATTTTTTTCGCTTGTTCCAAAGATTTTAAGGAAAGATTGTTTTGCTCTCCGTACTCAACCACCTTTCCCAAAATTTCATCGATTTTCGATTGCGACAACTCGTCGGCAATTTTGATAAAATCGGCGTAAAGATTTTCGGAAATTTTTTCAATTTCAAAAGAATTTGAAAGTTGCAGGAAATTTTTTAAATCCGAAAAAGAAAGTTGTCTCATTCTTTTTGCTCTGATAAGTTCACTTTCTTTTGTCGCTTTTTCCGCCTGAAATTTTAAAAGCTCGGTTTTGGAAATGCTGCCGATTTGAAATTTCACTTCGGCAATTTTCAAGTTTTCGGAAGCGGAACGAAGCTGTTGCCGAGCTATTTGCAACAGTTCCTCGGCTTCCAGAAGATTCAAATATTTTTCCTCAACAGCGGCAAATGTTTTTAATTTCTGATATCGATAATCGAATTCGGCGATTTTTTTTGCATCGGCGGAAATTTTATAGGCAAACCACAATTTTCCGCCGTAAAAAAGCGGTTGATTCACCGAATAGCCGTAAGAACGAGTATTGGTTTCGTCACTGAATACTGGCATTCCGTTCGGTGAGAGTTTGGGAGTTCCGGGTTTGAGTTGCAATTCCGAGGCGGATATTTTTGCCGACGGAAACAAAGCGGAAAATGCTTTCACGCTCGACCATTTTGCGGATTCATAAGCAAATTTTTTTGCCAAAAATTCTGGGTTGTTTTGCAACGCCAAAGATTTTGCCTGTTCCAAAGAAATAGTTTCGGAATTTCCTAAAA
>NATF01000100.1 GCA_002085205.1 Candidatus Cloacimonas sp. 4484_275
GACAATGTTAATTTGGCATCGAGACTTGAAGGGGTAAACAAAGTTTTCAGAACGAAAATAATCATTAGTGAATCTACTTTTAATCGTGTGAAAGAAGATTTTATTTGCCGAGAATTGGATAAAATACGAGTTAAGGGAAAAAATCTTCCGACCTCTATTTATGAACTTGTAGATGAAAAAACGGACGAAAAATTTCCTCGTTGGATAAAAGCTTATGAGGAAGGTTTGTCGCTTTACCGCCGTAAAAACTGGGATTTGGCAAAGGAAAAATTTAATCTTGTTCTGAAATTAAAAGGTGAGGATTTTCCCAGCCGATTGATGATTGAACGCTGCGAAAAGCTAAAGAAAGAAAATCCCGAAAATTGGGACGGAGTTTTTTCCTTAAAAACAAAATAAATTACGGTTTTATCGTTTAATATAAATTTTTAATAACAAAATAAATTCCGCGTGAAACATTTTTCACAGATTGCGATTGATTCTTCTCACCGATTATGAAAACAAAATTTTGAACTTTTGCGAGTACATTATTTTTCGATATTTTTTAATTTACTGCAAATAAAAGAGATAGACTCGATTTTTATTTTTTCTCCCGGCTGTTTTTTTGTTTGGAACAAATCGTGTTAATAAGAAGACGAATGAAGAAAAAATTTTTTCACAGTTAGTAGCGTGAATGAACCGTAGGGTCGTCCGATTGCTCGCCTTCTCACAATCGGACGCCTTACCGAAATGTTAAAAACCTCAACCAAGGAGGAATGATGAAAAAAATCACATTATTAGTCGCCTCAATCCTATTTGTATTTGTTTTTGCTTCCGAATTTAATCTGGAAAATCAACCGTTTCGGGAACAAAAAGTTCCTTTCGCAAAATTCGGCAGAGCTTCTTCCAGAAATGTTCCCAGTTATGAATTTATTGTCCCGCCGACTGATTTAATTACGACTTATTACGATTATATGCCGGGAAGTTACAACGGCACGGCAATTAAAGTTCAGCCGGAAGTTTCTCATCCGGGTTTACATGGTTTTCCATATTCGTGAAACTTCCACCGCCAACAGAAGAGAATATTTTTCCTATGTTTATGAAGACGGAACCGTAGATTCTGCTATTCCAATCGGAACAGCCAATATTTGGGAAGGTTACGGCGGACTTGACATCGATCCTTACACGGCAGATCCTTTTGTCGTTTGGCATCAACAATCCGGAAGCAACATCAACAATCCGGAAGCAACTTTGATGTCGTGATGTCCTACGATTTATTTCATTTGATGGGAGTTCCCAATGTGTGGAAAGAACCGTTTCCGGTAATTGATAATCCCATAAACGCAAATGACGAGTTTCTTTGGCCCTATGTTTATATCGGATGCTGATTTGGCAAATCAATCCGAATTGGATTGGACATATTTTTCGATTCCTTTAATGGACGAATGGCATAACGGAGCTATTTGGACCAGACCTTTCAGTGCTGTTGCGGTTTCCGACGACGGAAAAGTTGCCGTTATGGGTTATACCGTTAGCGACGATGAACAATATGATCATCATATGTTTGTCTTTTTGAATGAAAATTACGGAGAAGGGGAATTTTCTTATCATTCCTTCGATATGGGTTTGGATGTCGCCAATCCTCAAAATGAAGACGGCAGTTATGTATTTGTCGATGAAGACGGAAATCCTTATACGGATTTGATTTTTTCGTTTTTCTTTTCCGGTCATATGAATGTGATTTTTACGGATAATAATTCCAAACTTATGTTTGTAGATAACTTAATTTTACAATCGGAACAAGAAAACGAGGCAGGCGAAACGACTTTGTGGCCTTATGAGACCTTTACTTATGCCTTTGAATACGATCTCGAAAATGACGAGTTTCATTACCGGGTTTTGGATGGCAATATTAACGAAAATGCGGCAAATCCGAATTACGAATGGGGAAAAGATGAGATTTATTTGCCGTGGGATACTGATAACGACGGAGAAATCGACGAGTATAACGAAGATGGAAATGTGGTTATGATGAACGGTTGGCCGATTTTCTTTTACGCCACCGACCGGGCTTTTCATGACAATAATTATAAAATTGTTAAGGATGAAGAAAGCGGTTGGATTGCCGCTGTTTGGCAAGACGGTTTGAAAGAAAAATATGCAAACGACGGAATAGAAGGATTTGAAGATTGGGCTACTGTTCCCGAAATCGCGATTTGTTTTTCCGAAGACGAAGGTGAAACATGGTCTGATGTTCTTTATTTGAACTCGATTGACACTCCCGAACTTGCCGATATGATTCCCGAATATGTCTATCCGGCTTTGGAAATTGGAGAAGAAAGCGATGTCAAATTGCATCTGATGTTTCTTGACGACAACAGTTTCGGAAGCGCCGCCACTTCTCCCGCTTACGGTTTGCCAAACGGTGGAATGCTGAATTATGCATGTCTCGGAATTACTTTCACTACCGCCGAGGAAAATTATGTGGAAAATTCCTTGATTAAAAGCGGTAATTATCCGAATCCTTTCAGAAATTCCACGAAAATTCGTTTTTCGCTAGCTAATGATGAATCCGTAAAAAATGCGGAAATTACAATTTATAATCTTAAGGGTGAAAAAATAAAGAAATTTTCGAATATTAGGAATCAGGATTCGGTCTTATGGAATGGAAAGGACGATTCCGGTAAAAAAGTGCCGTCCGGTATCTATTTTTACAAGATTCGAACAGGTCCTTTCACGGAAACGAAAAAAATGATTCTCATGCAATGACCTCCTACGAAAGAGCATTTCGATTTTCGGAATGCTCTTTTTTTATGAATTACAATTCCGTTCCCAGCAACAAATTTTGATTCTCGCCAATCCAAGAATATTTCACTTTTCCAATGAAAATCGTATGGTCTCCACTTCTTATTTGAGAAAATATTTCACATTCGAAATTGGCGACTGCGTTTTCAAAGACGGGAAGTTTGGCTAATTTTCCCGAAAAAAACGATTCCGAAATTAAATCCAATTTATTTACATTTCTGCCGGAAGTCGTGCCGGCAATTAAAGCGGTTTGTTTCATTTCCACGGATGGGAAACAGAGATTGAAATATCTGAATTTTTGCAAACAAGAGTAACTGTATCTGCGGTGACCAACGGAAATAGCAAACATCGGCGGATTTATTGAGGTTCGCATAAACCATTCAAGTGTAATTAGATTAATCTTTTTTTCATTTTCATCCTTGGTAACGGCAATCGCAATTTTCGACGGATTTTTAATAATTTTTTTGGCGATTTCAAAATCTACTCTTTTCATTTTTTCCCTCATTTTTCTTTGGTGAAAGGAAAAACGATAAAATTTTTCTGCAAGTTTTTTTTATTTTTATATTAATTTATTTGACAATAAAAATCACGAAATATATTTGGCAATGTGTTTCAGGATTATTCGATAATCCGCTAGAGTTGTGAATTGTATTTGATGTGAAGAGCAGGACTTTAAACAATTTGTGTCCGATTTTCCAGTCAAAAATAAAATAAAAATTAACCGCGAAAGATATTTTAGTAATATTTTTTCGGTTAAAAATAAAGAAGGAGTAGAAAAGACGATGAACATTTATGTAGGAAATGTTTCTTATGGAGTAAACGACAGGGATTTGGAAAATTTATTTTCCGAATTCGGTGAAGTTTCAAGTGCAAGAATTATTATTGATCGCGAAACAGGAAGATCAAAAGGTTTCGGATTTGTTGAAATGCCAAACAAAGATGATGCTTTGGAAGCAATTAAAAGTCTTAATGGTAAGGAAATTGAAGGTAGAAATCTCAGAGTAAACGAAGCGAGAGCGAGAGAAGACAATTTTCGCAGAAGAGCTCGTTACTAACTGATACAAATAAATTCTTTCACTAACAAAAAACCCGTCGCTTGCGACGGGTTTTTTTCTTTTTTCGGAAATTTGATTTCGACAAGTCGTTTGGGAAAATATTTTTTTTACTTCAATTCCAAATCCGCCGGCACTATTGCCTGAACCGGATCGTTTTTTATCATTTCATAGTTCAAAAAAACTTTTTTGTTTCGGATAAAATATTTTTCCGTAAGAAGATATTCCCGCGAGTTCGGCAGCTTTTTTAACGGCATCGTCAAGAGTTCCTTCCGCATCTATCAATTGATTTTTGAAGGCGTCCGAACTGCTCCAAACCCGACCTTGCGCGATTTCTTCAACTTTGTCGATTTTCAGTTTTCTGCCCTCGGCAACTCTGTTTTTAAATTCCGCGTAAGTTTCCTTAATTTCCGATTCGAAATTTTTCAAAACGCTTTTATCCGGCTTTTGCCAAGGATCGAAAAGGGTGGAATATTTTCCTTTTTTGATGACATTTGAATGAATTCCGATTTTAGTTCCCAATTTATTGAAATTAGGAAACATTCCGATTACGCCGATCGAACCGGTAATCGTGAAAGGATCGGCAACAATGTAGTCTGCGTCGCAAGAGATGTAATAACCGCCGGAAGCCGCCACATTTCCCATCGAAATCACAAACGGTTTTTTCTTTTTAAGAGCTTTGATTTTATTAAGAATAATTTCCGATTCCAAAGCGCTTCCGCCCGGACTGTTCACGCGCATCACCACGGCTTTGACGGTTTTGTCTTCTTCCAATTTATCCAAGATTTTGTTAAATTTTGCAGCGGAAATATTCTCCTCCAATTCCGATTTTGATTGAGAAATTCCTCCCTGAGCAAAAATTACCGCGATTTTATCAGGTTTCAGAGAAGGAATCGGCATTCTGTAATCGGAGAATTTTACCAGATTTTTTTTATTTATATTTAATTTTTCCAACATTGCTTCTTTAAAAGCCAATTCGTCCGCAATTCGAAGATCGATGGCATTTTGTTTATTAATGAAAACATCGTCGCGCTTTTCATAAATTTTCTTAACTTGCGAATAAGGAATATTTCTTCGTCGGGAAATCTCTTTCAACATCTGTTCGTAAAGATCGGAAAACAGCTCGTCCACGCTTTCTTTGAAAGGTTCGGACATTTGATTTCTGGAAAAAGGTTCTCCCGCACCTTTGTATTTTCCGGCATGAATAACCTGCATCTCGATTCCGAGTTTATCCAATAATTCCTTGTAAAATAGAATGTTTCCTCCGATTCCGGTGAGCAAAATTCCGGCGGAAGCGGAAGGATTTAAATAGATGGAATCGGCGACGGAAGCAAGATAATAATCTTTATTACCGCACATTTCCAAATAAGCATAAACTTTTTTTCCGGTTGCTTTGAAATTTTCCAGAGCGGAAATAATCTCGTTGACCGTAGCAAAACCGCTTTTAATCCAATTCGGCTCCAGAATAATTCCGGAAATATTTTTGTCTTTGGCGGCTTTGTTTATTTTCAAAACAACATCATTTGCCGAAATTGTTTTCTTTTGCATAGGCGAGGAAAAAAAATCATCTTTAAATTCATTATAATCTCGAATTTCGCCGGATAATTTTAATTCCAAAAAACTAGACGGTTCTATTTTAACCGCCTTCTTTTTGCCGAGATTTCCCAAAGAATGAAAAACCACCAACAGAAAAACGATAACCAGTACAAACGATGTTAAACAACCGAAAGCAAACCATTTTTTTCGCATAATTCCTCCTAAATTATTTTTATGTTTTTATTCCCAATTCTTTAATTTTTCTGGAAAGATTACTCACTTGCAGACCCAGATGTTCAGCGGTTTGAGAGAGATTTCCTCCGAAAAGTTTAAGCTGAGTTTTCAGATATTTTGTTTCAAATTCGCGGCGTTTTTCCCGAAAGGATTTTGTTTCGTTCCAAAAATCAATTGTTTCTTGTCCGCTTTCCAACTTCAAAATATCATCTTTTTCAATCGTTTTGTTTTCGGAAAGAATGTAAATTCGTTCGATTAAATTTTTTAGTTCCCGCACATTACCTCTGAATTTGCGCGATTGCAATTCTTTGATGGCTTCCGCCGAAAATATTTTGATGTCAACTTTCAGTTCGTCGGAAAAATATTTTGAAAAATGCTCGATAAGAACCGGAATATCTTCCGGATGGAGATGTAAAGGCGGAGTTTCAATCGGAATAACATTCAGACGATAATAAAGATCTTCGCGGAAAGTTCCTTCTTCCACCATTTTTTCCAGATTTTTGTGAGTTGCCGCAATAATTCTCGTATTGATTTTTTGAGTTTTGTTTCCTCCCACTCGTTCAAATTCTCCTTCTTGAATCACGCGAAGGATTTTTGCCTGTGCAGTCGGATTCATATCGCCTATTTCATCGAGAAACAAAGTTCCGCCGTCGGCTTCTTCGATTTTGCCGGGTTTACTCCGAATTGCTCCGGTTGGGAGCAACTTTTTTGATTAGATTCAGTAAATCCTTAATTACTTTGCTTTCACCGATTATTTTATATTTTTCCTCCACGGATTTTTTCAAGCGTCGATAATCCGCCGAGAGAGATTTTATTTCATACGCATTTTTTACGGTGAGTAAAACTTTCGTTAAATTAAGCGGTTTTTCCAAGAAATCAAAAGCGCCGGCTTTCGAACGCTTCCGTTTTTCGCAAACCGTCGCTTCCGTCGAGCGCGTAATTTACCGTGTAGTTTTCGTCTTCAAGAATTCCTTTCAAAGAAAGGCAGATGTTTATTTCGTCGTCAATAATCAACACTTTCATTCGGACACTCCATCATTAGTTCGAAGGTCGTTCCCACTCCGATTTCACTCCGAACATTTATTTCGGCATTGTTTATTTCCGTCAATTTTTTCACCAAAGCAAGTCCCAAACCGATTCCCTTTTTCTTTTTGGAAAAATAAGGCTCGAAAATGCGTTTCAGGTCTTCCGAAGCGATTCCGCTTCCGAAATCGATAATCGCGATGATTATCTTATTGTTTTTTTCTTTCAGATTGATTGTAATCGGTTTTTCGGGCGGAGATGCGTCAATCGCATTTTGCAGAAGATTGGTAATCACCTGATAAAAATGCGTCTTGTCAAATTCAATCAGACATTTTTTCAATCCGGTTATTTTGATATCGTATTTATGAGAATATGATTTTGCGATTGAACGAATTTCCGCAAAAGGGTTAAAAACGGAAAATTCCGGTTTCGTATTTTTGGCGAAATTGGAAAAATTTTGAGCCAAATTGTAAAGATGTCGAATTTCCTGATTAATTATCTGCACGGCTTCCGGAAAAATATCGTCGAATTTTTTCGTCCCGAATTTATCTTCCAATCTTTGAATGGAAAGTTGAATGGGAGTGAGCGGATTTTTTATTTCGTGCGCCAAAATTCGAGAAAATTGTTTCCAAATATTTTCCTTTTCCGCTTCCAAAAGCTTGGTTTGAATATTTGCCAATTCTCTGGACATACTATTAAAAGATTGTTTCAGCTCTTTTATCTCTTTAATTCCCGTTTCCGGCAGATTAACGGAAAATTCGCCTTCTTTTATTTTGGAAGTCGCCTGTTGCAATTCTTTCAAAGGTTTTGTTATTTGATAAAAAATAACGATAAAAATTATAATCGAGACGACCATCAAACTGAAAATAATTGCCGCGGAATAAGTTTTGGCTTCCTTCTGCAAAAGTTCCGTCGTTGCCAAAGATTGGCGAAATTTTGAGGTGAGATCAGCCGCAATAAGGCTGTCTGTTTTCGTTTTGTATTCCAAAGAAGAGAGAATTTTATCGAATTGCAGGTTCAAAAATGCTTTGTTCATTCGGTTTTGTTTGTTTACGAGAAACGCGTTGAT
>NATF01000009.1 GCA_002085205.1 Candidatus Cloacimonas sp. 4484_275
CCCGGGAACCGGGAAATGTGTAGCCGGAGATTCGCTCGTAGTCTTAGGTGATGGGACGATTAAGGAGATAAAAGACGTCATAGATCCTATTATGCCACGAGAATGGAATCCACACCTACGGTTTTGAATACTCGCGTTCGCAACAGCACCGAAAGTTCCAGAACAAATTCATACGGTCTGAAAACAAGCGGTTATGTCTCTGTTTCCGTGGATAGTTGTGAATTTGAAGATTATCAATGCGGAATAAAATGCGAGAATTCCAGTGGCTTTATTTCCACACCTACGGTTTTGAATACTCGCGTTCGCAACAGTACCGAAAGTTCCAGAACTTCGACCAAAGGAATAGAAATTTCAGGAGATATTGCCTTCGGAATTGCAAGTAATCAATTTATCGGTTGCGATTCCACTTTGATTTGCCGAAACGGGACGAATACAACAATTCAATTTGACCATAATATAGTTTATGAAACCGCGATTGCTTCCGGCAGTAATGCGCTTTATGCCAATAATGTCGATACTTTGATTATTTTCAATAATACTGTTTACAATTTCGATTATGGATTAAACACCGTGTCGGTTAACTATTGTTCATTTTATAATAATATTTTCTGGAATGTTTCGAATCCCATTCAATCAGCATCTTCCACATTATCAGTAAGTTACAGCGATATTGACGGAGGCTATACGGGAACCGGAAATATTGATTCCGATCCCGTTTTTGCCAGTGAAGAAAATTTTGATTTTTCGCTGCAATGGAATTCTCCCTGTATTGATACGGGAACGGGAACCGATGATCCGGACAGCACCGCCGCAGATATGGGCGCAATTTATTATCATCAGTCGGGAACACCTTCTCAACCGACGAACATTGTTGCCGAACGAAACGGCAACAATTTGATAATTTCGTGGGACGAATCCGGTAACACCATTTATTATAATGTTTATTCGTCGGACGATCCGTATTCAGGATGGGTTTTGGAAGAAGAAAAAATCAGGCAAACAAGCTGGACAACCGATTTTTCCTCAGATAAAAAATTTTATCGTGTAAAAGCTATTAACGGACTTCCCTAAAATTATGAGAGGCAATTTGATATTCGGCAGAAATAAAGAAATCAAAAAAATTGAAAATATCGTTAATTCTAATTTTGAAACCGGTAACAAACCGATTTTGATATATTTACAAGGTGAAAAAGGAATTGGGAAAACAACAATTTTAAAAGAAATTGAAAAAAGAAATAAAAATATAAAATGGATTTGGTTTTTCCCCGATTCTGAAAGAAACAAAGGATTTGATGCGATTGCCAACTTTTTGTTCGGATATTTCAAATTAAATCACACCGCCAAAATCAACGACAATTTAACCGCTTTTAGGAAGATATTCCAAGAAACGGTTCAAGCTTGTTCTAATTCCGAAATAAAAAAAGAACTTATCCGAACCGAATCTTTTCTTGCCGCTTTATTAGACCTTTTCTGGGAAAATTCTCTGTTTGCAAAAGTGGAACCAAAGTTGCGGTTGGAAAACACATTGCAGGCTCTGAAAAGCTTTTTTTCTTGTTTGGCTCTTCAAAATAAATTAGTTTTTGCCATCGATAATGCGGAATGGCTCGATGAGTTCAGCATTCGTTTCTGGAAATTTCTTTTTCAAAATCCCAAAAATATATCTTTTGTTTTGTTTGCCGTCCACACAAAAAACATTGATTATTCAATTGTTCCCAACAAAAGAATTTCTTTGCAAAAACTTCCGGAAAAACCCGCATTGGATTTTATTTCTCATCTGTTTTCAAAGAGACAAATAAACCCTCAAAAAATATCAATGGAGGACAGACTTTTTATCTACGATTTCGCAAACGGAAATCCTTTTTTTATCGAACAGACCGTCAATCATATTCTCCAAAACAAACTGATAAACAAAACGGGAAAAATAAACACGGAAAAACTATCTTTTCAACATGACAAAATTATTCGTCATTCCATTTCCTTACTTGATGATTCGTTGAGGGAAATTTCCAAAAAAGCCTCTGTTTTGGGAAACAGATTTACGGTAAGAATACTGAATTCCATGATGCCGAACGAAAAAACCGATTCCATTTTAAGAAAAGGCGAAAACAATAATCTTTGGTTTTCCATTGACGACTTTGAGCATTCGTTCAGCAACTCTACCATTCGCAAAAGCATCTATTATTCGATGATGAAGGAAGAACTCATTCAACTTCACAGGCTTGCGGCGGAATCGATTGAAAAAATTTATCGGGAAAATCTTACTCCCTATTATGGTGATTTGGCAGAGAATTTTTTGAAAGCCGAAGACAAAAATAAAGCGATTTATTATTTGCAAAAAGCGGGAAATTATGCGAAAGAATTGTATCAAAATTCGGTTTCACTAAAATATTTTCGTCAATTACGCGAACTCATTCTTAAAGAAAAAAAATATGAAATTCTGGCTGAAAGAACAGCTATGGACATCATCGAACTGCTTCTGCTCATAAACGAGACCCAAACGGCGGAAGAGGAAATTGAAAAATTTCGGGTTTATAATTTCAAAGAAAACATAACTTACGAACGCTATTTGTATTTAACCGCAAGATTGTATTCTTTAACGGAAAATTACCGCAAATTAAGAACATATTCCAAAGAAATCATTAACAAAATCAAGGATAAATTCTATTTTTATCAGATGAAATTATTTTATCTCGATTCTCTCAGATTCTTAAACGATTTTGATACCTTCGAATATGAAGCAAATCGACTTCTTGGAAAATTGAAATCGGAAAACCTGGTTAATCTGGAATACAAACTTCGCAATTCCATCGGAATTTACTGTCTGCAAAGAAATAAATACCAAGACGCAAAAGAGTTGTTCGCAGCAAATTATGAAAGAGCCAAAAACAACAAAAATAAAATGCAAGAACAGCAATCCTTAAACCATTTGGGAGTTACTTATTCCAGATTGGGAGAACGCCGTAAAGCTGTTGTTTTTTATCAAAAAGCTCTCTCAATCGCCGAAGAAATCGGAAATTTGAACGCTCTCAGTAAAATATATTCCAATCTTGCAACCATTTACAGCATCGAGGGAAACAACCGTGATGCTTTGGAATACAACAAAAAAGCTCTGGATTTAAGCCGATCGATCGGCAATAAATTTCAGGAAGAAATTGTCTTATACAACATCGCGGAAGTTTATATGAAAAAACAAGAATATGACATTTCTTTGGAATATTTGAAAAAATCAAAAAGAATTTGTTATGAAATATCCGACAAAATTGGAATAACATATGCTAATGAAATGTTTGGCGATATTTTATTCGCGATGGGAAAAATCGAGGAGGCAAAAAGGATTTATTTGGAAAATTTGAAAATTCAGACGGAATTGAATGAGCGGGAAGGAATTGCCCACGCTTACGGAAACTTGGGAAATGTTGCAAAAAAAGAAAAAAATTATGATAAAGCAAAAATTTATTATCTCAAACAGCAAAAAATTCTTTCGGAAATCGGCGACAAAGAAGGTGAAGGGAAAGCTTGGTTTAATTGGGGAACGATAGAAATGGAGAAAAATAATTTTCCCGAAGCCCTGAAATTGATGAAAAATGCGTATTCTCTTTTTGAAAAAAGTTCTTATTCCGAAGGGAAAAAATTGGCTCGTCAACAAATTGAAATTATTAATAAACATTTAGCGCAAGATTCCACTTTTTTAATAAATAACGATTAATCGGCGTACGGAGATTGCAGTGAAATTTATCGATAAAGATATTAACAATTCAAAAATAAAAAAAGAAGAATTTCATCTGTTCGTTAAATTGGCAGATTCTTATTTTAACTTGGGTAATTTTCAAAAAGCGCTTCAATATTATCACAAACTCAGCGAAATTTCTCCCTTTAAAAAAGATTCCGAATTTATCGGCGATAATTACAGCAAAATCGGCAACACTTATTGGCAATTGAGCGATTTTGAAAATTCTTTGAAGTTTCACCAAAAGGCATTAGACATCTTTAAGAAGAAAAAAATCAAGCCGAAAATAGCCCAAACAAATATCAATATCGGAAATGTTTATCAGAGTTTAAGCAATTTTGAAAATGCCCTGAATTACTTTCTCAAAGCCCTGAAAATTTTCGAGGAAATCGGCAATAAATACGGTATCGGAATAATAAATAACAACTTGGGTTCCGTTTTCTTGAGCCTGAACAAAGAGGAAAAAGCCTTGCACTATTTTCAAAAAGCCCTGAAAATTTTCGAAGAAATCGATTACCAAAAGGGAATGGCAAACTCTTTGAATAATATCGGAGCTATTTATTATAAACGAAAACTGTTACCGGAAGCGCTGAAACATTTTCAAAGCGCTTTGGCAATTCTGAAAAAAACCGGTTCCAAAAGCGGCATTGCCACCGCCCTGAATAACATCGGAGATGTTTTTGCGGACTCAAACAAAATATCAAAAGCTTTGTCATATTTCACCGAAGCTCTCAAATTCGAAAAAGAAATAGGCGATAAATACGGAATTTCCCTCTCTTTGAGGAATATCGGTAATCTGAAAATGAGGCAAAAAAATTGGAAAGAAGCAAATGATTTTCTGGAAAAAAGTTTGGAAATAGCTCGGGAAATCGACGCCGTTGACTTGATGAAGGATTGTTATTTGGCTTTGTCCGAGCTTTACGCGGAACGGGAAAATTACTATCAAGCTTTTCTCCATTACAAAAAATTTTCCGATTTGAAAGACAAAATTTACGATATTGAATCGGAAAAGAAATTATCGGAACTTCAAATAAAATATGAAACGGAAAAGAAGGAAAAAGAAGCCGAAATTTATCGACTTCAAAATATCGTTCTCGTGGATGCGAATAAACAATTAAAGCGAGAAATCAGGGAAAGAAAAAAAGCTCAGGAAGCCCTTCAAATGAGCGAAAAAAAATTTCGTTCTTTATTTGAAACAGCTTCCGAATTCATTTTTATTATGGATAAGAATTTGAAAATTTTGGAGATAAATCCTGCAACTTTGAGACACTCGGGCTACACGGAATCTGAAATGTTGGGGAAAAAAATCATTTCGTTTTTAGCCGGAGATTGTAAGAAACAATTTCATGATTTTATCGTAAAACCAAGCGCAAAAAACCCGAACAGTGAAATACAATTCATCAGGAAGGATAAATCCCTGATAATCATGGATTGTTCCGTCTCGACAATTTTCGATAAAAAGGGTAAATTGCAGTTTTATTATGCTTTTTTACGCGATATTACCCGCAAAAAAGAAATAGAAAAAATGAAAAACGAATTTGTCTCCCAAGTTTCTCACGAATTGCGCTCACCTTTGGCATCAATAAAAGGCTTTACCAGCACGATAATTCAAGACAAAAATATGGATGAAGAAACCAGAAATTATTTCCTTTCCATCATTGATAATGAAAGCGACCGTTTATCCAGGCTTATCGAAAATCTTTTGGATATTTCCAAAATTGAGAGCGGATATATTAAAATGAATTTTGAAGAAAATCCCGTTCAAGAAATAATAGAATTGGCTTTATCGCATATCAAACCGCTAGCGGAGGAAAAACATATTCAATTAATGCATTCGTTTTTGCCGAAATCACCGATTGCTTCGTTTGACAGGGATAAAATATTTCAGGTGCTCACCAATTTGTTATCGAATGCGATTAAATTCACGCCGGAAAACGGAACGGTCAAAG
Organism: Candidatus Cloacimonas sp. 4484_275; assembly: GCA_002085205.1. Classification (GTDB taxonomy): domain Bacteria; phylum Cloacimonadota; class Cloacimonadia; order Cloacimonadales; family TCS61; genus 4484-275. Next base: position 5,677 of record NATF01000009.1, read on the forward strand.
TTGGTGTTCAAGAATCTAAAAACGAAGTGGAATTAACCGTCGAAGATACGGGAATTGGAATTCCGGCTAATGATTTGGAAAATATTTTCAAAAAATTTTTCCGGGTGGAAGGTCCGGAAATTCAAGTTAGAGGCACGGGACTCGGGTTAGCAATCGTTAAAGAAATAATCCAGTCGCATCAAGGAAAAATAAATGTGGAAAGCGAACCGGGAAAGGGAACCAAATTTCATGTGTTTCTTCCCAAAAAGGTGAAACATGCAAAAAAGAATTCTGATAGTTGACGATGAAATTTTTATGATTCAACTCTTAAAGTATAATTTGCATAAAAACGGTTATGAAGTTTATTCTGCTTCGAACGGAACGGAAGCATGGGAAAAACTGAAATCGGCAAGAATTGATTTGGTTATCACCGATCTGGATATGCCGCAAATGGACGGTTATGAACTTTGCAGAAAAATTCATTCCAGCAAAAATCTTCAAAATGTTCCCGTCATTATTGTTACCTGCAAAACGCAATCATACAATAAAGAAAAAGTAAGCGAATGCGGAATAAAAGAATATATCACCAAACCTTTTAATCCCAGCTATCTATTAAAAGTCGTGGGAGAAGTTCTGAAATGAACAAAGAGAAAAAAAATATTTTAATAATCGACGATGAAAACACTATCGCCACTTTGATAAAATATCATTTAAAAAAAGAAGGTTATAACATCTATTACGCCAATAACGGCGAACTTGGTTTGGAAATGCTCGGAAAAAGCGAGATTCATCTGGTTTTGCAAGATGTACGACTTCCGGGAATCAGCGGTTTGGAACTTCTGCGCAAAATAAAAGAATTTAACCCAGGTTTACCGGTTATTATGATGACTGCTTACGGGGGAATTCAGCTTGCCGTCAATTCCATCAAAGAAGGGGCTTATGATTTTCTCACAAAACCGATAAATCCGGATATACTAAAAATTTCCGTAAAAAATGCCATTCACACATATAGTTTGGAAAAACAGGTCGATACTCTTCAATCTCGTTTAAAAGAAAAATATGATTTTTCCAAGGTTATCGGGAACAGTCCGGCGATCGAACATGTTCTAAAACAAGTAAAAATCGTGGCTCCTACTCAGCTTACGGTTATACTTCAGGGAGAAAGCGGCAGCGGAAAAGAACTTTTTGCCAATCTTATCCACCAAAACAGCACTCGGAAAAACTATCCTTTTGTTGCCATTGATTGCGGAGCAATTCCGGATACTTTGGTTGAAAGCGAACTTTTCGGCTATGAAAAAGGAGCTTTTACCGGCGCTCACATGCAAAAGCAGGGCGAATTTGAAATTGCCAATAAAGGAACCATTTTTTTGGATGAAATTACAAATCTTCCCCATTCGGCTCAAGCAAAACTTCTCAGAGTAATTCAAGAAAGAAAAGTGCGCAGAGTGGGAGGAACAAAGCCAATCGAGATAGATGTCAGAATCATTGTTGCTACGAATATTAAATTAACGGAAGCTGTTAAAAACGGTAATTTCAGGGAAGATCTTTTTCATCGATTGAACGAATTTTTTATCGCAATTCCACCTTTAAGAGAACGAAAAGAAGATATTCCGCTTTTAGCCGAACATTTTTTGAGGGAAGCCAACAAAGAACTTAACAAAAAAGTCTCGGGATTTTCCCCGGAAAGTTTAAAAATATTGATGGAACATCAATGGTTCGGAAATATTAGAGAATTCAAAAATACCGTCAGAAAAGCGGTTTTGTTGACGGAATCCGATTTAATTCCTCCCCAAAACATTATAATAAACAAGATTACTTCTTTTTCCAATATTAACTATTATGAAGAAATAAAAAACGGACTTCCGATGAAAGAAATTACTTCTAAGGTCATTCGTGAAATTGAGAAAGATTTATTGCAAAAAGCTTTGTTGGAAAGCGGAGGAAACAAGAGTAAAACCGCAAAAATATTACAAATAGACAGAATGACTCTTTATTCAAAATTAAAAGAATATAATTTACTTTAAATCAGCTCTTAAAGTGTAAGTTTGTATTTACAAAAGTGTAGAGTAAAACTTACACCAAAGTTGTTTATAATTCCCAAAAATTTATTTTCCCACTTTTTCGTAAAAACATAATATTGCCTATCTGACCAAATATAATGTAATTAAGGGAATCGTTTTTTGATATTATCTTCCGATTGGCACATCCATTGCTGAACAATTAACAAATGAAAAGAGAGGGGAAAATGAAAATTATGTGGAATACTTTACCGGAAATTAATAAAAGAATAGATTTCAAATTTACCTTTGTAACAATCATTAATGTCGCAACTTTAAACGAAAAAATGAAAAATCAAAAACTAGGAAAAAAACAAATTTTAACCCAGCAAAATCAAAAAAACTTAGGAGGTTTATTATGAAAAAATTATTGGGTTTAGTCGTTGTATTATTTTTGGGGAATATGTTATTGGCAGCTCCGTCTTTGGCAGTAACAGAAAGTCCGGTTACAGACATTTATAATTGGACAGGTCCTTTGGCTGATCCGGATGCATTTCAAGGACAATGGTTCAAAGACAATGCTACCGGAGAAGAACATCCCCGAAGCAATGAATTCTATGACAATGTCGAGGGAAACGGCGGTGGATTTCAAAGTTGTGGCGCCATATTCGGAAATGTAATCAATCTGGTTTATGCCGGTGGACCAGGCACAAACATTATGTCGTTTGATATAGAAGCAACTATCGTAAATGATGTTCCGGCAACTACCGCTTGGCCGGACGGTTCGAACAGTCACAGCGAATTTTTAAGCACTACAGAGCAATATGACGGTACTTTGTACGATACAAAACTTGCCATAGAATTTGCTATTAATCGATTTGGAATGATGCCCCCGACTTGGACGGGTCCTTACCGAGACAGACAACCTTACATTCAGGCTTTGAACGAAGATGAGTAAGGTTGGTATTGCTGGACTCCCGATAATCCCGATCCGAATTTGCAAAA
>NATF01000101.1 GCA_002085205.1 Candidatus Cloacimonas sp. 4484_275
GCAATTGCTTTTGCTTGTTTGATTTTTGTGCTTATCGGCGCTCCCATCGGAATGATGACAAAAACCAGCGGCGTGGGAATGGCTTTTTCCGTAAGTTCCGTAGTTTTTATTATTTATTACGGAACATTGACCGGTGGAGAAGAACTTGCTGACCGCGGAATGATTTCTCCGTTTTTGGCGATGTGGATTTCCAATATAATTTTCGGAATAGTGGGAATTTATCTGATAATCATTTCCGTTAGAGAAATGAAATTTATTAATATCGGGAAATTTTTCAAAAAATTGAGACAAATTCTCAAAATATAACGGCAAAATGAGAATATTAGATAAATATATTTTGCGCGAATACCTAAAAACTTTTTTGATTATTACCGTTTCTTTTTCGGTTTTGTTTCTTATCGTCGATATTTTCGACAACTTTCCCAGATTGCTTCGCAAAGGCGCTACCGTCAATTTAATGGCGATGTATTTTTTAATGCGTTTGCCGTATCTTTTTGTGCTCACTTCTCCGGTTGTGGTCTTGCTTTCCGGTCTGTTTTTGATGAACAATCTTTCCAAATACAGTGAATCAATTGCTATTCGCAGTGCCGGAATAAGCATTTTCAGAATGGTTTTGCCGCTATTTTGGTTTGGTTTCTTTTTCAGTATTTTTATCCTGTTTTTCGGTGAAATTGTGCTTCCCAAAGCGGAAATTTTGCAACAAAAAATTTATGTGGAAAAAATAAAACATCAAAAAGTCGAAGACAAAAAAATGCGTTCTCACATTTACTATCTGGGAAAAAACAATAATCTTTATTATATCGGTTTTTTTGACGGTTATCGAAACATTCTAAAAACGATAGATATAACTTCTTACGATCCGAAAAAAGGAACTTTGTTAAGAAAAATTACGGCAACGGAGGCGGTTTGGAAAGACGGAAAGTGGAATTTCAAAAATTGTTACATCAGGAATTTTGCCGGCGGTAAATTGATTTCGTCGGAGTTTTTTCAATCAAAAGTGATAGATGAAATTGATGTAACACCGCTTGATTTTATCAAAAGCGCCAAAAAACCGATGTCGATGAATTTTTTTGAATTGAAAGATTACATTGCCAGATTAAAAAAAATCGGAGAAAATTACAATCGGGAATTAGTGGAACTAAATTTGAAAATTTCATTTCCTTTTGCCAATCTGATAATATTATTCTACCCGTGTTGTTCGCAAAAATATTTGGGAAGAAGTCGTTTCTGGTTTTGGGCGGATATGATGTAACTTATATTCCGGAACTGAATTACGGTTCTTTCAACAGTCCGTTACGCTCGCTTGCAACCGGTTTTTCGATTAAAAATGCGAGTCTAAATTTACCGGTAGCCGAACGCTTAAAAGCTGAAATTCTTCAGCGGTTTCCTCGAATAAAAACGGAAGTTGTTCCGACAGGTTATTCTCCGGATTATTTTGTTCCCGATAAAAACATCAAAAAGGAGAATATTGTCTTAACTTGTGGAAAAATAGACAGTTACAAACGATTTGTCATCAAAGGAATCGATCTTCCCGAAATGCAAAAATTAATCGAACCGTTGCCGAAAAATTTGAAACTTTTGGAAATGATTCCGCAAAAAGAAGTTATAAAATTTTATCAAAAAGCCAAAGTTTATGCCCAATTTTCACTTCGCGAGGGTTTCCCGAATTCCGTCTGTGAAGCCATGCTTTGCGAATGTATTCCAGTCGGAACCGATGTGGGAGCAATGAAGGAAATCATCGGAAACAACGGGTTTCTTTTGAAAAGCAGAGATATTTCCGAGATTGTGCAAACAATCGAAAAAGCGATTAATGCTCCTCTTTCTCTGGGAAAAAAGGCAAGAGAACAAATTAAAAAAAAATTTACGGTAGAACAAAGAAAAGAAAAATTATATCAATTGTTGGAAACTTCTTAAAGTAATAATTATTCCGATTTTAAACTCAAATAATATTTTATCGTGACGATTACGGCGGAAACAAAAGTCTTAAAATTTTTTTTCTTATACGCTTTAATGAATTGACTTATCATCACGGCAAATTGAGAGGACGGTGAATAATCCGTTTTTGTAATTTTCCGGTCGGAAAAATTGTTCAGATATGTTTTGCATTTTCCGATTTCCGAATACAAATGTGCGTCACTTCCGGCAATTATCGGTTTGTTGTATTTCTTTGCCAGAGCGACTGCTTTTTGGTTTAACTCCTTATTTAATCGCGAATTGTAACCTTCAATGAAATCAATTTTGGAAAAATCTATTTTATCAAGTTGATGCGCTTTATAAGGATGATTGAGAATTACCAAACCATTTTGTTTTTTTATTTCTTCCACGACAGTTTCAAAATTCCGTGATTGGATTTCTTTTGTTAAAAAAATTCCCGTGATGTCGCCGACATTTGTGGCAATTTCGGCGCCTACAATGACTTGGAAATTTTTATCGCGATTAATTTTTTGAACTTCGAGTCCGCCTTTAATTGTGTTATGATCACAGACGACGATTCCGGTTAAACCTTTTTTCTTGGCGATTTTGATGATTTTTTCCGGTTTCATCAAACTGTCGTAAGAATGATGGGTGTGAATATGAAAATCGATAATCATTTGAACCACTTCTTCAAATAAAAAACGGGGATATAAAATAGCTGATAGAAATTCGGCTTGAAATCGGAAAAAGAAATATCTTTTTTGGAAACAAACAAATCTTTGATAATAGCCGGAATGTTTTTCGGCTTTTCCAAGCCGTGAAACAGTTCTCCGTTCAAAATCCACTGAAATCTTTTCATTGCATAATGTTCGGGGTAAGAAACCTTTTTGTTCAAAGCTTTATCAATCAGCATTTGCGGAAAATCAACGCCGGAAACCAACGCCAATTCCAGCGAACCCCAGAATTTCGCATTAATTTCCATTAAATTGTAAATTCCGGTTCTATTATCTTTTTTAAATTCCACCATCGCCACGCCGTTCCATTTCAGATAATCGAGAATCTTTTTCCCGAACACCATTAATTTCTCGTCATAAAAACTTTCTGCGCAGACGCTGGCGCCGCCGGTTACCGGATATTCTCGAATGCGTTTGTGCATAAAATAACTTTTGCATTTACCGTTTTCGTAATAAGCGAAGAATCCGAAACCTTGTCCCTCAACATATTTTTGAATAATCGGCAGTTTGCTTTCAAAGGAATTTTCGCGGCAGATTTTCTCATATTTTTTTAACAGTTCGGTTTTATCATTTGCATATTCGACGATATTTTTTCCCGCTTCGAACGGTGCTTTTATCACGCAGGGGAAATCAATATCGATTTTGCGAACATCTTCGATTTTTTCTATTTCAAAAAAAGAAGGATACGGAATTTTTAGTTTTTCCGCCAAACGGTAAGTGGCGATTTTGCTGGAAGCCAGCTCGATTTTCTCAAATTCGGGAAGCGTAATGTGTGTGTATTTCCTTATTTCATCGACATTTTGGGCGCAAATTTTGTAACTTATGTGAGAAACAGGCAACAGAACATCGATTTTGTTTTTTTTCAGAGTTTCCAGAAGTTCCCGCAAATATGCGGCAGCATTTTTCAGCGGATGAGAAATGATGTATTTTTTTGCGGTATATTTGGAAAAAAAGCAGATAGACGCTTTTCCGTAAGAGGCAACTTCGATACGATAATTACCTGTTTTTCCAAGATGCCGCACGATTGCCAAAGCATTTTTGTGGTCGCCGTCCAGAACCAAAATTCTCGTTTTTTTATTTGCAGATTGTTTCATAAATTTGTTTTCCTGTCGTCAGCAGCGCATTTTCGGAGCGAAAAATTTGTAAAAGATCGATGTAAACATCGCGCCAACCCGTGTATTTGTAATCGGAAAAAGAAGTGTTGTGCCACAACAAGGTCAAAACGCCGTGAAATTTTTTCACTTCTATCGTCAAATCCGCAATATTTTCCCAGACATTTTGCGGCGAAATGTTCATATATTTGGAGTGAAACAGAGTCGTGTCCATAATCGTCAGAGGAATTTCCAGAACATCGGAAATGCTGTCGTCGGCAAAATCGTATAGAAAAAACGGATAACAAGTGCCGCGGCGAAAACCGATTTGTTCGGCGAAACCGAGCGTGGAATCGTATTTGAGAGAATTTTCGGAGAGAACTTTCGGAGTTTTTTCCACATCGAAAAGAAGGAAATGAAAACGGTTACCGTCGATGTTTTGCTCGGAGCTGAAATATCATAATCCGCATTTTTGAATTTACCGATTTTTCCCTTTTGCGGCAGAAAAAAGAAGGTTGAAACCGCTTCCGATTTTTTTTCGATTGCCGTAATTTTGTTAAAATTGAACCAATCGTCTTCAGAGAAAAATCGTTTCCAAAACAGTTTTGGAAGAGAGAAAAAATGTTTCTTTTTCAATTCGCTGAATGAACCTTCCAGCCAAGCGCGGCGGCAAACATCGATGTCGTGAGACAGAAAAACCGCAAATTCATTTTTCTGCCAAATATTTTGGAGGAATTTACAAATTCGTTCCAACCGCTTAAAAAGTAAAAAGCAGATGCAACAATATCATAATTTATTAGGATTTCGTTGTTCTTTTCCGTGAGAATTTCCTTCTTATCGGATTTGCCGAAACAGAACGGAATTCTCTTTCCTTTCCAATTTTTCCAAATAATATTTTCCGGCGAAATATCCTGTTTCTGCGAGAAAAAAACATCATCGATTTCCTGCACAATTTGAATTTTGCTTTTGTTGTCTATTCCGTAATGAATATCAGGATTTACAGAATCATAACGATGAAAAAGAAAAAAATTTTTCAAAAAATATTCAAAAATCGAATTCACATTATCAGGTTGTGATTTTTTCATTTTATAAGTTGTTTTCCGAGCGCAAGTAAAACTTCAATTTTATCGTTTCTTTCCGAAACAGGATAATCTTCTTCCACTCAATTTTTATCGAGCAATCTTTTAACTTCATTCCCAATTTCCCAAAATTTATTTCTTCTTTTAGAAAAACGACTTCGATTAACTGTCAACAAAAAAATATGTGGCAAAAACCGATATTCTGTTTGACAGTTTAGCCGAGAAAAAAGAAAAAAGAGGCGATTTTTTTGATTGATTAAATAAATTTTGAAAGTGGGGTCGGAATTGGATTTAACAACATCGGTTATCGTTGCTACCAAAGATAGATTTGAAAATGTTTTGTCGTGTTTGGAAAGCGTGATGAAACAAAGTGTTTTGCCGGAAACTTTTATCGTGGTGGATGCCAGTGAAAAAGACGGTTTGCAAACGCAATTGAAAAATAAATTAGCCGATTCTTCTATTGAATTGATTTACATAAAAGCGGAACCCGGTTTAACACGACAAAGAAACTTGGGAATCAAAGCGAACCGAAACGAATTGGTGCTTTTTCTCGATGATGATGTGGTTTTGGATAAAAAATATTTGGAACAAATGAAACGGATATTTTCAGAAGATAAAAAAAGAAAAATAGGCGGAGCAACGGGTTTCATCACTAATACGAGCGATTACAATAAATTTTCCAAATTTATTAGGAAACTATTTTGTCTTGCCGAAATCAAAAAAGGCGAAGTAAAAAAATCTTGGGCAAATTGTGGTGTGGCTTCCGAGATAAAAGAAAAGACGGAAGTTCAGTGGCTTTCCGGCAATGCCGACTTCGAGGTTGCGAAAAAAAGAAAAACAAAAAATGTTTATGCTAAATTATTATTATCTTTTCAGGAAAAATTTGCCTCAAAAATCCTCTTATCTTTTCTGTCATTAAAATGTTTATGCTAAATTATTATTATCTTTTCAGGAAAAATTTGCCTCAAAAATCTTCTTATCTTTTCTGTCATTTTTGGTCATATTTCGGATATCTTATCAGAGGAATTTTTTTGGAACGCGATTTCGGATTTTTTGTCGGAACTTTAAACGGTATTTTCTGTTGTTTCTTTTCGGTCTCAGTTGGCTTCGTCTTTCGATTCTTCGCTTTGGTAAAGAAGAATTCATCAAGGAACATCATTTACGCAAAACAACCGCGAATTTTCTTACCTTGAGTTTCTTCTCATTTTTAATTGTAATTTCGTTTTTCTATTCTTTTAATAAGGAAATATTAAATTTTCTGGAAATAAAGAACCAATCTTTTCTCTGGGTAATCATTTTCGGTCTTCTTTTAATGACATTGAAAATTTTTATTTTTGAAGTTCTAAAAGTTGTTAGACTCATCAAAGTTCAGACTTTTTTGATGAGACTGGCTTCAAAGATATTTGTTTCGTTGGGAATTTTATTGTTTGTTTTCAATATATTGGAAATCAATGTTTTTTATGTCGTTTATATTTTTCTTTTATCGGATTTTTTGATAATAATCGTAGGATTGTTTTTCATCAAAATTCGGTATTTATTTCCGTTGCAATTCGACAAAATTCTTCTGAAAAGAATGTTTATTTTCAGTTTTCCGCTTCTGTTTTCCAGTTGGTCTTCTTACATCGTTACTTGGGTCGATACTTATGTAATAAAATATTTTTTAACTTTGGAAAAAGTGGGAATTTATCAAGCGGCTTACAAAATATTCAATACACTCCGCTCTTTTATTCTCACCGGAATCGTAACCGTTTTCACGCCGATCATTATGGTTTTGAAGACGGAAAATCGGATTGATAAAATAAAGAAATTTTATTTAATGAGAATTATTCCCCAAATTTCATTTTTTATTTTTGTGACGATAAGATTTGGAATTTTGGGTGCGGCTTTTGCTTCTTTTTTGGTTTTTTCCGTTAATCCCGTAATTTGGTTTTTTATTATTAACAAAAAATTTGATGTTCACAGAAAATCAGCGCTTATTTTTCCTTTTTTTACAACGGTTATGCTTGTTATAAATATCGCAAATATTCATTTTATTTTCAAACTTGTTATTAGCGCCTTTTTAATTGTAGTTGTGTTTTTGGTTTCGGGTAAATTTAATCTTTTCAACAAAAATGATGTCGAGCTTTTAAATAATATAAATATGCCGCAATTAGTTAAAAAAATCTATATTTTTTTGATTCGAGTATCTTCCGAGAAAAA